>NZ_VATM01000020.1:0-30832 GCF_005781075.1 Escherichia sp. E2562
TTCGCAATCCGTGAAGGCGGTCGTACCGTTGGCGCGGGCGTTGTAGCAAAAGTTCTGAGCTAATTGCCGATAACATTTGACGCAATGCGCACTAAAAGGGCATCATTTGATGCCCTTTTTGCACGCTTTCGTACCAGAACCTGGCTCATCAGTGATTTTCTTTGTCATAATCATTGCTGAGACAGGCTCTGTTGAGGGCGTATAATCCGAAAAGCTAATACGCGTTTCGATTTGGTTTGCCTCGCGATCGCGGGGTGAAAATGTTTGTAGAATACTTCTGACAGGTTGGTTTATGAGTGCGAATACCGAAGCTCAAGGAAGCGGGCGCGGCCTGGAAGCGATGAAGTGGGTCGTTGTGGTGGCATTGCTCCTGGTGGCAATTGTCGGCAACTACCTTTATCGCGACATTATGCTGCCGCTGCGTGCGCTGGCCGTAGTAATTCTGATTGCTGCAGCGGGTGGTGTCGCGCTGTTAACGACAAAAGGTAAAGCAACCGTTGCTTTTGCCCGTGAAGCGCGTACCGAAGTCCGTAAGGTCATTTGGCCGACTCGCCAGGAAACATTGCACACCACGCTGATTGTGGCTGCGGTTACCGCAGTAATGTCACTGATCCTGTGGGGACTGGATGGTATTCTGGTTCGCCTGGTATCCTTTATCACTGGCCTGAGGTTCTGAGATGTCTGAAGCTCCTAAAAAGCGCTGGTACGTCGTTCAGGCGTTTTCCGGTTTTGAAGGCCGCGTAGCAACATCGCTGCGTGAGCATATCAAATTACACAACATGGAAGATTTGTTTGGTGAAGTCATGGTACCAACCGAAGAAGTGGTTGAAATCCGTGGCGGTCAGCGTCGCAAAAGCGAACGCAAATTCTTCCCTGGTTACGTCCTCGTTCAGATGGTGATGAACGACGCTAGCTGGCACCTGGTGCGCAGCGTACCGCGTGTGATGGGCTTCATCGGCGGTACTTCCGATCGTCCTGCGCCAATCAGCGATAAAGAAGTCGATGCGATTATGAACCGCCTGCAGCAGGTTGGTGATAAGCCGCGTCCGAAAACGCTGTTTGAGCCGGGTGAAATGGTCCGTGTTAATGATGGTCCGTTCGCTGACTTCAACGGTGTTGTTGAAGAAGTGGATTACGAGAAATCTCGTCTGAAAGTGTCTGTTTCTATCTTCGGTCGTGCGACCCCGGTAGAACTTGACTTCAGCCAGGTTGAAAAAGCCTAACCCAGCGATCAAAAAAGCGGCGATTTAATCGTTGCACAAGGCGCGAGATTGGAATACAATTTCGCGCCTTTTGTTTTTATGGGCCTTGCCCGTAAAACGATTTTTTATATCACGGGGAGCCTCTCAGAGGCGTTATTACCCAACTTGAGGAATTTATAATGGCTAAGAAAGTACAAGCCTATGTCAAGCTGCAGGTTGCAGCTGGTATGGCTAACCCGAGTCCGCCAGTAGGTCCGGCTCTGGGTCAGCAGGGCGTAAACATCATGGAATTCTGCAAAGCGTTCAACGCAAAAACTGATTCCATCGAAAAAGGTCTGCCGATTCCGGTAGTAATCACCGTTTACGCTGACCGTTCTTTCACTTTCGTTACCAAGACTCCGCCGGCAGCAGTTCTGCTGAAAAAAGCGGCTGGTATCAAGTCTGGTTCCGGTAAGCCGAACAAAGACAAAGTGGGTAAAATTTCCCGCGCTCAGCTGCAGGAAATCGCGCAGACCAAAGCTGCCGACATGACTGGTGCCGACATTGAAGCGATGACTCGCTCCATCGAAGGTACTGCACGTTCCATGGGCCTGGTAGTGGAGGACTAAGAAATGGCTAAACTGACCAAGCGCATGCGTGTTATCCGCGAGAAAGTTGATGCGACCAAACAATACGACATCAACGAAGCTATCGCTCTGCTGAAAGAGCTGGCGACTGCTAAATTCGTAGAAAGCGTGGACGTTGCTGTTAACCTCGGCATCGACGCTCGTAAATCTGACCAGAACGTACGTGGTGCAACTGTACTGCCGCACGGTACTGGCCGTTCCGTTCGCGTAGCCGTATTTACCCAGGGTGCAAACGCTGAAGCTGCTAAAGCTGCAGGCGCTGAACTGGTAGGTATGGAAGATCTGGCTGACCAGATCAAGAAAGGCGAAATGAACTTTGACGTTGTTATTGCTTCTCCGGATGCAATGCGCGTTGTTGGCCAGCTGGGCCAGGTTCTGGGTCCGCGCGGCCTGATGCCAAACCCGAAAGTGGGTACTGTAACGCCGAACGTTGCTGAAGCGGTTAAAAACGCTAAAGCTGGCCAGGTTCGTTACCGTAACGACAAAAACGGCATCATCCACACCACCATCGGTAAAGTGGACTTTGACGCTGACAAACTGAAAGAAAACCTGGAAGCTCTGCTGGTTGCGCTGAAAAAAGCAAAACCGACTCAGGCGAAAGGCGTGTACATCAAGAAAGTTAGCATCTCCACCACCATGGGTGCAGGTGTTGCAGTTGACCAGGCTGGCCTGAGCGCTTCTGTAAACTAATGCCTTTACGTGGGCGGTGATTTTGTCTACAATCTTACCCCCACGTATAATGCTTAATGCAGACGTATATCCGAGATATTCGGGTTGTGGCAAGGCGGCAACTGAGTGAGTCGCCAGGAGCATAGCTAACTATGTGACTGGTGCGAACGAAGGAAGCCAACGCCGCCACAAGCTGAATAGCGACGGATAGAAAAGATTTGTTCGTTGGAGCCTGGCCTATCCAGGCCTCCGTCGAAGACCGCAGGAGTTTCGCAAGAAACTTAATCCCCTGCGTAGACGGTGACAGAACGCTAAGATTATTCTTTTATATTCTGGCTTGTTTCTGCTCACCGTAATTAAGACGCTCTCTCCGTTTGGGGGAGTGAAGTGAGTTCCAGAGATTTTCTCTGGCAAACATCCAGGAGCAAAGCTAATGGCTTTAAATCTTCAAGACAAACAAGCGATTGTTGCTGAAGTCAGCGAAGTAGCCAAAGGCGCGCTGTCTGCAGTAGTTGCGGATTCCCGTGGCGTAACTGTAGATAAAATGACTGAACTGCGTAAAGCAGGTCGCGAAGCTGGCGTATACATGCGTGTTGTTCGTAACACCCTGCTGCGCCGTGCTGTTGAAGGTACTCCGTTCGAGTGCCTGAAAGACGCGTTTGTTGGTCCGACCCTGATTGCATACTCTATGGAACACCCGGGCGCTGCTGCTCGTCTGTTCAAAGAGTTCGCGAAAGCGAATGCAAAATTTGAGGTCAAAGCCGCTGCCTTTGAAGGTGAGCTGATCCCGGCGTCTCAGATCGACCGCCTGGCAACTCTGCCGACCTACGAAGAAGCAATTGCACGCCTGATGGCAACCATGAAAGAAGCTTCGGCTGGCAAACTGGTTCGTACTCTGGCTGCTGTACGCGATGCGAAAGAAGCTGCTTAATCGCAGTTATCTTTTTAACGCATTCGCTTACGTATAAACTTATTCTGATATTCAGGAACAATTTAAATGTCTATCACTAAAGATCAAATCATTGAAGCAGTTGCAGCTATGTCTGTAATGGACGTTGTAGAACTGATCTCTGCAATGGAAGAAAAATTCGGTGTTTCCGCTGCTGCTGCTGTAGCTGTAGCTGCTGGCCCGGTTGAAGCTGCTGAAGAAAAAACTGAATTCGACGTAATTCTGAAAGCTGCTGGCGCTAACAAAGTTGCTGTTATCAAAGCAGTACGTGGCGCAACTGGCCTGGGTCTGAAAGAAGCTAAAGACCTGGTAGAATCTGCACCGGCTGCTCTGAAAGAAGGCGTGAGCAAAGACGACGCAGAAGCACTGAAAAAATCCCTGGAAGAAGCTGGCGCTGAAGTTGAAGTTAAATAAGCCAACCCTTCCGGTTGCAGCCTGAGAAATCAGGCTGATGGCTGGTGACTTTTTGGTCACCAGCCTTTTTGCGCTGTAAGGCGCCAGTAGCGTTTCACACTGTTTGACTACTGCTGTGCCTTTCAATGCTTGTTTCTATCGACGACTTAATATACTGCGACAGGACGCCCGTTCTGTGTAAATCGCAATGAAATGGTTTAAGCGTGATAGCAACAGGCATTGCGGAAAGTGTTCCATTTTCCGGTCAACAAAATAGTGTTGCACAAACTGTCCGCTCAATGGACAGATGGGTCGACTTGTCAGCGAGCTGAGGAACCCTATGGTTTACTCCTATACCGAGAAAAAACGTATTCGTAAGGATTTTGGTAAACGTCCACAAGTTCTGGATGTACCTTATCTCCTTTCTATCCAGCTTGACTCGTTTCAGAAATTTATCGAGCAAGATCCTGAAGGGCAGTATGGTCTGGAAGCTGCTTTCCGTTCCGTATTCCCGATTCAGAGCTACAGCGGTAATTCCGAGCTGCAATACGTCAGCTACCGCCTTGGCGAACCGGTGTTTGACGTCCAGGAATGTCAAATCCGTGGCGTGACCTATTCCGCACCGCTGCGCGTTAAACTGCGTCTGGTGATCTATGAGCGCGAAGCGCCGGAAGGCACCGTAAAAGACATTAAAGAACAAGAAGTCTACATGGGCGAAATTCCGCTCATGACAGACAACGGTACCTTTGTTATCAACGGTACTGAGCGTGTTATCGTTTCCCAGCTGCACCGTAGTCCGGGCGTCTTCTTTGACTCCGACAAAGGTAAAACCCACTCTTCGGGTAAAGTGCTGTATAACGCGCGCATCATCCCTTACCGTGGTTCCTGGCTGGACTTCGAATTCGATCCGAAGGACAACCTGTTCGTACGTATCGACCGTCGCCGTAAACTGCCTGCGACCATCATTCTGCGCGCCCTGAACTACACCACAGAGCAGATCCTCGACCTGTTCTTTGAAAAAGTTATCTTTGAAATCCGTGATAACAAGCTGCAGATGGAACTGGTGCCGGAACGCCTGCGTGGTGAAACCGCATCTTTTGACATCGAAGCTAACGGTAAAGTGTACGTAGAAAAAGGCCGCCGTATTACTGCGCGCCATATTCGCCAGCTGGAAAAAGACGACGTCAAACTGATCGAAGTCCCGGTTGAGTACATCGCAGGTAAAGTGGTTGCTAAAGACTATATTGATGAGTCTACCGGCGAGCTGATCTGCGCAGCGAACATGGAGCTGAGCCTGGATCTGCTGGCTAAGCTGAGCCAGTCTGGTCACAAGCGTATCGAAACGCTGTTCACCAACGATCTGGATCACGGCCCATATATCTCTGAAACCTTACGTGTCGACCCAACTAACGACCGTCTGAGCGCACTGGTAGAAATCTACCGCATGATGCGTCCTGGCGAGCCGCCGACTCGTGAAGCTGCTGAAAGCCTGTTTGAGAACCTGTTCTTCTCCGAAGACCGTTATGACCTGTCTGCGGTTGGTCGTATGAAGTTCAACCGTTCTCTGCTGCGCGAAGAAATCGAAGGTTCCGGTATCCTGAGCAAAGACGACATCATTGATGTTATGAAAAAGCTCATCGATATCCGTAACGGTAAAGGCGAAGTCGATGATATCGACCACCTCGGCAACCGTCGTATCCGTTCCGTTGGCGAAATGGCGGAAAACCAGTTCCGCGTTGGCCTGGTACGTGTAGAGCGTGCGGTGAAAGAGCGTCTGTCTCTGGGCGATCTGGATACCCTGATGCCTCAGGATATGATCAACGCCAAGCCGATTTCTGCAGCAGTGAAAGAGTTCTTCGGTTCCAGCCAGCTGTCTCAGTTTATGGACCAGAACAACCCGCTGTCTGAGATTACGCACAAACGTCGTATCTCCGCACTCGGCCCAGGCGGTCTGACCCGTGAACGTGCAGGCTTCGAAGTTCGAGACGTACACCCGACTCACTACGGTCGCGTATGTCCAATCGAAACCCCTGAAGGTCCGAACATCGGTCTGATCAACTCTCTGTCCGTGTACGCACAGACTAACGAATACGGCTTCCTTGAGACTCCGTATCGTAAAGTGACCGACGGTGTTGTAACTGACGAAATTCACTACCTGTCTGCTATCGAAGAAGGCAACTACGTTATCGCCCAGGCGAACTCCAACCTGGATGAAGAAGGCCACTTCGTAGAAGACCTGGTAACTTGCCGTAGTAAAGGCGAATCCAGCTTGTTCAGTCGCGACCAGGTTGACTACATGGACGTATCCACCCAGCAGGTGGTATCCGTCGGTGCGTCCCTGATCCCGTTCCTGGAACACGATGACGCCAACCGTGCATTGATGGGTGCGAACATGCAACGTCAGGCCGTTCCGACTCTGCGCGCTGATAAGCCGCTGGTTGGTACGGGTATGGAACGTGCTGTTGCCGTTGACTCCGGTGTAACTGCGGTAGCTAAACGTGGTGGTGTCGTTCAGTACGTGGATGCTTCCCGTATCGTTATCAAAGTTAACGAAGACGAGATGTATCCGGGTGAAGCAGGTATCGACATCTACAACCTGACCAAATACACCCGTTCTAACCAGAACACCTGTATCAACCAGATGCCGTGTGTGTCTCTGGGTGAACCGGTTGAACGTGGCGACGTGCTGGCAGACGGTCCGTCCACCGACCTCGGTGAACTGGCGCTTGGTCAGAACATGCGCGTAGCGTTCATGCCGTGGAATGGTTACAACTTCGAAGACTCCATCCTCGTATCCGAGCGTGTTGTTCAGGAAGACCGTTTCACCACCATCCACATTCAGGAACTGGCGTGTGTGTCCCGTGACACCAAGCTGGGGCCGGAAGAGATCACCGCTGACATCCCGAACGTGGGTGAAGCTGCGCTCTCCAAACTGGATGAATCCGGTATCGTTTACATTGGTGCGGAAGTGACCGGTGGCGACATTCTGGTTGGTAAGGTAACGCCGAAAGGTGAAACTCAGCTGACCCCAGAAGAAAAACTGCTGCGTGCGATCTTCGGTGAGAAAGCGTCTGACGTTAAAGACTCTTCTCTGCGCGTACCAAACGGTGTATCCGGTACGGTTATCGACGTTCAGGTCTTTACTCGCGATGGCGTAGAAAAAGACAAGCGTGCGCTGGAAATCGAAGAAATGCAGCTCAAACAGGCGAAGAAAGACCTGTCTGAAGAACTGCAGATCCTCGAAGCGGGTCTGTTCAGCCGTATCCGTGCTGTGCTGGTAGCCGGTGGCGTTGAAGCTGAGAAGCTCGACAAACTGCCGCGCGATCGCTGGCTGGAGCTGGGCCTGACCGACGAAGAGAAACAAAATCAGCTGGAACAGCTGGCTGAGCAGTATGACGAACTGAAACACGAGTTCGAGAAGAAACTCGAAGCGAAACGCCGCAAAATCACCCAGGGCGACGATTTGGCACCGGGCGTGCTGAAGATTGTTAAGGTATATCTGGCGGTTAAACGCCGTATCCAGCCTGGTGACAAGATGGCAGGTCGTCACGGTAACAAGGGTGTAATTTCTAAGATCAACCCGATCGAAGATATGCCTTACGATGAAAACGGTACGCCGGTAGACATCGTACTGAACCCGCTGGGCGTACCGTCTCGTATGAACATCGGTCAGATCCTCGAAACCCACCTGGGTATGGCTGCGAAAGGTATCGGCGACAAGATCAACGCCATGCTGAAACAGCAGCAAGAAGTCGCGAAACTGCGCGAATTCATCCAGCGTGCGTACGATCTGGGCGCTGACGTTCGTCAGAAAGTTGACCTGAGTACCTTCAGCGATGAAGAAGTTATGCGTCTGGCTGAAAACCTGCGCAAAGGTATGCCAATCGCAACGCCGGTGTTCGACGGTGCGAAAGAAGCAGAAATTAAAGAACTGCTGAAACTTGGCGACCTGCCGACTTCTGGTCAGATCCGCCTGTACGACGGCCGCACTGGTGAACAGTTCGAACGTCCGGTAACCGTCGGTTACATGTACATGCTGAAACTGAACCACCTGGTCGACGACAAGATGCACGCGCGTTCCACCGGTTCTTACAGCCTGGTTACTCAGCAGCCGCTGGGTGGTAAGGCTCAGTTCGGTGGTCAGCGTTTCGGGGAGATGGAAGTGTGGGCGCTGGAAGCATACGGCGCAGCATACACCCTGCAGGAAATGCTCACCGTTAAGTCTGATGACGTGAACGGTCGTACCAAGATGTATAAAAACATCGTGGACGGCAACCATCAGATGGAGCCGGGCATGCCAGAATCCTTCAACGTATTGTTGAAAGAGATTCGTTCGCTGGGTATCAACATCGAACTGGAAGACGAGTAATTCTCGCTCAAACAGGTCACTGCTGTCGGGGTAAAACCCGGCAGCGGATTGTGCTAACTCCGACGGGAGCAAATCCGTGAAAGATTTATTAAAGTTTCTGAAAGCGCAGACTAAAACCGAAGAGTTTGATGCGATCAAAATTGCTCTGGCTTCGCCAGACATGATCCGTTCATGGTCTTTCGGTGAAGTTAAAAAGCCGGAAACCATCAACTACCGTACGTTCAAACCAGAACGTGACGGCCTTTTCTGCGCCCGTATCTTTGGGCCGGTAAAAGATTACGAGTGCCTGTGCGGTAAGTACAAGCGCCTGAAACACCGTGGCGTCATCTGTGAGAAGTGCGGCGTTGAAGTGACCCAGACTAAAGTACGCCGTGAGCGTATGGGCCACATCGAACTGGCTTCCCCGACTGCGCACATCTGGTTCCTGAAATCGCTGCCGTCCCGTATCGGCCTGCTGCTCGATATGCCGCTGCGCGATATCGAACGCGTACTGTACTTCGAATCCTATGTGGTTATCGAAGGCGGTATGACCAACCTGGAGCGCCAGCAGATCCTGACTGAAGAGCAGTATCTGGACGCACTGGAAGAGTTCGGTGACGAATTCGACGCGAAAATGGGTGCGGAAGCAATCCAGGCTCTGCTGAAGAGCATGGATCTGGAGCAAGAGTGCGAACAGCTGCGTGAAGAGCTGAACGAAACCAACTCCGAAACCAAGCGTAAAAAGCTGACCAAGCGTATCAAACTGCTGGAAGCGTTCGTTCAGTCTGGTAACAAACCAGAGTGGATGATCCTGACCGTTCTGCCGGTACTGCCGCCAGATCTGCGTCCGCTGGTTCCGCTGGATGGTGGTCGTTTCGCGACTTCTGACCTGAACGATCTGTATCGTCGCGTCATTAACCGTAACAACCGTCTGAAACGTCTGCTGGATCTGGCTGCGCCGGACATCATCGTACGTAACGAAAAACGTATGCTGCAGGAAGCGGTAGACGCCCTGCTGGATAACGGTCGTCGCGGTCGTGCGATCACCGGTTCTAACAAGCGTCCTCTGAAATCTTTGGCCGACATGATCAAAGGTAAACAGGGTCGTTTCCGTCAGAACCTGCTCGGTAAGCGTGTTGACTACTCCGGTCGTTCTGTAATCACCGTAGGTCCATACCTGCGTCTGCATCAGTGCGGTCTGCCGAAGAAAATGGCGCTGGAGCTGTTCAAACCGTTCATCTACGGCAAGCTGGAACTGCGTGGTCTTGCTACCACCATCAAAGCTGCGAAGAAAATGGTTGAGCGCGAAGAAGCTGTCGTTTGGGATATCCTGGACGAAGTTATCCGCGAACACCCGGTACTGCTGAACCGTGCACCGACTCTGCACCGTCTGGGTATCCAAGCATTTGAACCGGTTCTGATCGAAGGTAAAGCAATTCAGCTGCACCCGCTGGTTTGTGCGGCATATAACGCCGACTTCGATGGTGACCAGATGGCTGTTCACGTACCGCTGACGCTGGAAGCCCAGCTGGAAGCGCGTGCGCTGATGATGTCTACCAACAACATCCTGTCCCCGGCGAACGGCGAACCAATCATCGTTCCGTCTCAGGACGTTGTACTGGGTCTGTACTACATGACCCGTGACTGTGTTAACGCCAAAGGCGAAGGCATGGTGCTGACTGGTCCGAAAGAAGCAGAACGTCTGTATCGCTCTGGTCTGGCTTCTCTGCATGCGCGCGTTAAAGTGCGTATCACCGAGTATGAAAAAGATGCTAACGGTGAATTAGTTGCGAAAACCAGCCTGATAGACACGACAGTTGGCCGTGCCATTCTGTGGATGATTGTACCGAAAGGTCTGCCTTACTCCATCGTCAACCAGGCGCTGGGTAAAAAAGCAATCTCCAAAATGCTGAACACCTGCTACCGCATTCTCGGTCTGAAACCGACCGTTATTTTTGCGGACCAGATCATGTACACCGGCTTTGCATATGCAGCGCGTTCTGGTGCATCTGTTGGTATCGATGACATGGTCATCCCGGAGAAGAAACACGAAATCATCTCCGAGGCAGAAGCAGAAGTTGCTGAAATTCAGGAGCAGTTCCAGTCTGGTCTGGTAACTGCGGGCGAACGCTACAACAAAGTTATCGATATCTGGGCTGCGGCGAACGATCGTGTATCCAAAGCGATGATGGATAACCTGCAAACTGAAACCGTTATTAACCGTGACGGTCAGGAAGAGAAGCAGGTTTCCTTCAACAGCATCTACATGATGGCCGACTCCGGTGCGCGTGGTTCTGCGGCACAGATTCGTCAGCTTGCTGGTATGCGTGGTCTGATGGCGAAGCCGGATGGCTCCATCATCGAAACGCCAATCACCGCGAACTTCCGTGAAGGTCTGAACGTACTCCAGTACTTCATCTCCACCCACGGTGCTCGTAAAGGTCTGGCGGATACCGCACTGAAAACTGCGAACTCCGGTTACCTGACTCGTCGTCTGGTTGACGTGGCGCAGGACCTGGTGGTTACCGAAGACGATTGTGGTACCCATGAAGGTATCATGATGACTCCGGTTATCGAAGGTGGTGACGTTAAAGAGCCGCTGCGCGATCGCGTACTGGGTCGTGTAACTGCTGAAGACGTTCTGAAGCCGGGTACTGCTGATATCCTCGTTCCGCGCAACACGCTGCTGCACGAACAGTGGTGTGACCTGCTGGAAGAGAACTCTGTCGACGCGGTAAAAGTACGTTCTGTTGTATCTTGTGACACCGACTTTGGTGTATGTGCGCACTGCTACGGTCGTGACCTGGCGCGTGGCCACATCATCAACAAAGGTGAAGCAATCGGTGTTATCGCGGCACAGTCCATCGGTGAACCGGGTACACAGCTGACCATGCGTACGTTCCACATCGGTGGTGCGGCATCTCGTGCGGCTGCTGAATCCAGCATCCAGGTGAAAAACAAAGGTAGCATCAAGCTCAGCAACGTGAAGTCGGTTGTGAACTCCAGCGGTAAACTGGTGATCACTTCCCGTAACACCGAACTGAAACTGATCGACGAATTCGGTCGTACCAAAGAAAGCTACAAAGTACCTTACGGTGCGGTACTGGCGAAAGGCGATGGCGAACAGGTTGCTGGCGGCGAAACCGTTGCAAACTGGGACCCGCACACCATGCCGGTTATCACCGAAGTAAGCGGTTTTGTACGCTTTACTGACATGATCGACGGCCAGACCATTACTCGTCAGACCGACGAATTGACCGGTCTGTCTTCGCTGGTGGTTCTGGATTCCGCAGAACGTACCGCAGGTGGTAAAGATCTGCGTCCGGCACTGAAAATCGTTGATGCTCAGGGTAACGACGTTCTGATCCCGGGTACCGATATGCCTGCGCAGTACTTCCTGCCGGGTAAAGCGATTGTTCAGCTGGAAGATGGCGTACAGATCAGCTCTGGTGACACCCTGGCGCGTATTCCGCAGGAATCCGGCGGTACCAAGGACATCACCGGTGGTCTGCCGCGCGTTGCGGACCTGTTCGAAGCACGTCGTCCGAAAGAGCCGGCAATCCTGGCTGAAATCAGCGGTATCGTTTCCTTCGGTAAAGAAACCAAAGGTAAACGTCGTCTGGTTATCACCCCGGTAGACGGTAGCGATCCGTACGAAGAGATGATTCCGAAATGGCGTCAGCTCAACGTGTTCGAAGGTGAACGTGTAGAACGTGGTGACGTAATTTCCGACGGTCCGGAAGCGCCGCACGACATTCTGCGTCTGCGTGGTGTTCATGCTGTTACTCGTTACATCGTTAACGAAGTACAGGACGTATACCGTCTGCAGGGCGTTAAGATTAACGATAAACACATCGAAGTTATCGTTCGTCAGATGCTGCGTAAAGCTACCATCGTTAACGCGGGCAGCTCCGACTTCCTGGAAGGCGAACAGGTTGAATACTCTCGCGTCAAGATCGCAAACCGCGAACTGGAAGCGAACGGCAAAGTGGGTGCAACTTACTCCCGCGATCTGCTGGGTATCACTAAAGCGTCTCTGGCAACCGAGTCCTTCATCTCCGCGGCATCGTTCCAGGAGACGACTCGCGTGCTGACCGAAGCAGCCGTTGCGGGCAAACGCGACGAACTGCGCGGCCTGAAAGAGAACGTTATCGTGGGTCGTCTGATCCCGGCAGGTACCGGTTACGCGTACCACCAGGATCGTATGCGTCGCCGTGCTGCGGGTGAAGCTCCGGCTGCACCGCAGGTGACTGCAGAAGACGCATCTGCCAGCCTGGCAGAACTGCTGAACGCAGGTCTGGGCGGTTCTGACAACGAGTAATCGTTAATCCGCAAGTAACGTAAAAACCCGCTTCGGCGGGTTTTTTTATGGGTGTAGTTCAGGGAAAGAGCATTTGTCAGAATATTTAATGAATTTCTGGATACCCATAATCAATGTAGAGATGTCTAATATCCTGAAACTGACTGAACTAATTGAGTCAAACTCGGCAAGGATTCGATACTATTCCTGTGTAACTTTCTTAAGGAACGAGAATGAAACAGGAAGTGGAGAAGTGGCGACCTTTTAGACATCCGGATGGTGATATTCGTGATTTATCGTTTCTTGATGCTCATCTGGCTGTCTACGTTCAGCATCATGAGGGCAAACAGCCTTTAGAGTATCGCTTTTGGGTTACCTACTCTCTTCACTGCTTCACAAAAGATTATGAACATCAGACGAACGAAGAAAAACAATCGTTAATGTACTACGCGCCTAAAGAATCTCGTCCCTTCTGCCAGCACCGTTATAACTTAGCGCGAAAACACTTAAAAAGAACCATTTTGGCGCTGCCAGAAAGCAACGTTATTCATGCCGGGTATGGTAGCTATGCCGTGATTGAAGTGGATTTAAACGGAGGAAACAAGGCATTTTACTTTGTTGCGTTCAGGGCTTTCAGGGAAAAGAAAAAACTCCGTTTGCATGTAACTAGCGCTTACCCCATTTCTGAAAAACAGAAAGGTAAATCAGTGAAATTTTTCACCATTGCCTACAATTTATTGAGAAATAAGCAGCTTCCTCAGCCCTCAAAATAACAAAACCCACCTTAAGGTGGGTTTCGCCAGAGATAATTCTCTGGTATTCAGAACGCCATTACCGGACTTTGCCTTGACCTTGCGAGAATCGCAGGTTGCGGGATGTCTGAATTTCTTCAGTCTGCTGCATCCTGGAAGATGAGAACATGTGTTCTTATTTTCGTCTCTATCATAGTTGAGTATTTACTCTCTTACAATCAGATCTCTTTCATTGCTCAACAGGCGATGGCTTCAGACTTTGCATTACGGAATTTTTAAGAAAGGCAGGGCGAAACGAGGAAGAAGCTTTTCGCCCTGGACAACATTCCTGCTGACGGCACTACCATAAAAAAACGCAACGCTTTCAACAAGCTTGCGTTTTTCATCTTCCGTAGCGGCTCGGAATAAATTTACGTTGTTACATTCTGTCTCATATCCTTTGCGAGGCGCGTCCCAGATAGCTATCCCAGTCTTTCCATACCGGCTGCAAACCTCGGGCGGTTAATGCAGCAGCAACAGCTTCCGGCCTGCGATCGTCGTGCGGTGAGAATTGCTCCAGCTCGGGGTGATTATCGGCATAACCACCTGGCTGCGTTTTCGAGAAGGCGCTGACGTTATTGATCGCCAGCGGAATCACGCGATCGCGAAACCACGGTGATTCCCGCGTGGAGAGTGACAGTTCAATCTCCGGCGCAAGCAGACGGAAGGCGCAGATGGTTTGCACTAACTGGCGTTCATCCATAATCGACGCAGGCTCAATGCCGCCAGTACATGGGCGCAGGCGCGGGAAGGAGACAGAGTAGCGGCTTTGCCAGTAATGCTGTTGCAGCCATAGCAAATGTTCGGCAACCATGTAGCAGTCAACGCGCCAGCTGTCGGAAAGGCCAATTAGCGCGCCGAGGCCAATCTTATCAATCCCCGCCCGACCCAGCCGATCCGGCGTTTCCAGCCGCCAGAAGAAGTCCTGTTTTTTGCCTTTCAAATGATGGCGGGCATAAGTCGCCTCGTGATATGTCTCCTGATAAACCATCACGCCATCCAGACCAAGCTGTTTTAGCTCGGCGTATTCCGCCTCCGCCAGCGGCTGTACTTCCATCTGTAGTGAAGAGAACTGTTCACGTAGGGCAGGGAGATGACGACGAAAGTAATCCATCCCCACTTTCGCCTGATGTTCACCAGTGACTAATAGCAGATGTTCAAAGCCCATCTCCCGTATAGGGGCGCTTTCCCTGGCAATATCCGCTTCATCCAGCGTTTTGCGCTTGATGCGATTGCTCATGGAAAATCCGCAGTACGTGCAGTCGTTAGCGCAAAGATTGGAAAGATAAAGCGGGACGTAGAAACTAACTGTGTTGCCAAATCGCTGACGGGTCAGGCGCTGCGCCCGTTGGGCCAGTGGTTCCAGATAGCCACTGGCGGCTGGCGATAACAGCGCCATCATATCGTCGCGGGTGAGTTGCGAGGCATTTAGTGCCCGCTCTACGTCAGCAGCCGTTTTGCCGTTGATACGCAGGCGGATGTCATCCCAGTCCAGTTGTCGCCAGCGATCGCTGAAGGTTTTCATGCCGATGCCTCCAGAAATCCGGTCAGCGGGCTGGTGGCATGGGCAAAATGACTGCGGCTGCCCGGTCCGGACTGACGTGCCAGCAGGCCTGCTTCTACTGCCAGACGAAATGCCTTCGCCATGTTGATGGGATCGTCCGCGACGGCAATCGCCGTATTCACTAACACCGCATCAGCCCCCATTTCCAGCGCCTGCGCGGCATGGCTGGGAACGCCGATGCCAGCATCGACGACCACCGGAACCGAGGCTTGCTGGATAATAATCTCCAGCATGGCACGGGTTTCCAGCCCCTGATTCGAGCCAATCGGCGCGCCGAGCGGCATCACCGCTGCACAGCCGACTTCTTCCAGTCGTTTGCACAATACCGGATCGGCACCACAGTAAGGCAGCACGATAAATCCCTGTTGCACCAGCGTTTCGGCGGCTTTCAGGGTTTCGATGGGATCGGGCAACAGCCAGCGTGCATCCGGATGAATCTCTAGTTTTAGCCAGTTTGTGCCTAACGCTTCACGTGCCAGATGGGCGGCGAAAATGGCTTCTTCCGCGGTTTTCGCCCCGGAAGTATTCGGCAGCAGTGTCACACCCGCCGCGATAAGTGGATCGAGGATAGCGTCGTTGTGTTGGCGTAAGTCGACGCGTTTCATCGCCAGCGTCACCAGCTGGCTGCCGGAAGCACGAATAGACTCCACCATCAGTTGTGAGGAGGCGAATTTCCCGGTACCGGTAAACAGATGTGAATCAAACGTTTTGTCCGCAATACGTAACATCTCACCCCCCTGCAATAACCTGAAAAAGCAGGATCTGGTCGCCATCCTGCACGATATGTTGCGCCCATTGTTCCCGCGGGACGATTTGCTGATTAATCGCCAGAGCCGCGCCCGATTGTCGTTGGTCGAGTTGCTCCAGTAGTTCGTGAACAGTTTGTCCGGCGGCGCACTGCATCGGTTGATCGTTAAACAGGATCTGCATTGCTTCCTCCGCATACCGGGCAACCACTGGCGCGGCGCAACGCCAGGCTGCGCCACTGGCTCGACTTACCGTCGAACAGTCGGAGTTCTCCCGCAGGCGTCTCTATACCGCTTAATAACTTAATTGCTTCCAGTGCCTGCAACGTGCCCATAACCCCGACCACCGGGCCAACCACGCCCGCCGTGCGGCAGTTGCGTTCTGGCTCCTGGTTATCTGGCCACAGACAGCGGTAACACCCCTGCTCCCAGGGCGGCGTCAGTACCATCAACTGACCGCCAAATCCGACCGCGCTGGCGGTGATAAGCGGCGTGTTGAGTGCCACGCAGGCGGTATTAATCTCCTGGCGAGTCGCCATATTGTCGGTACAGTCGAGCACCACATCGGCCCGTGCTACCGCATCTTTTAACGCCTCACCCGTTAACCGTTGTTGTAGTGCTGTCAGTTGAATATCGGGATTCAACTGCGTCAGTCGCTGTTGGCTGACATGTGATTTCGGGCGATCGATATCTTCAGTGGTAAAGAGGATTTGTCGTTGCAGGTTGCTTAAATGCACATGGTCGTCATCTGCCAGTATCAGCGTCCCGACGCCAGCTCCCGCCAGGTACAGCGCAGCAGGTGTACCCAGCCCGCCCAGACCAATAATCAGCACCTGGCTGTCGAGCAGTTTTTGCTGCCCTTCAAGAGCGATATCGTCGAGCAGGATTTGGCGGCTATAACGCATAAAATCACGGTCATTCATCGCCAACTCCTGCAATTTCCAGCAACTGTGCCGTTGCCAAACGCCAGTCTGCGGCTTGAGTAATGGCGCTGACGACGGCGATACTGCCGACACCCGTTGCTATCACCGCAGGCGCGCGCGCCAGACTGATACCGCCAATCGCCACGGTGGGATAATCCGCCAGACGCTCAATGTGCCGTACCAGTTGTTCCAGCCCCTGCGGTGCAGAAGGCATCTGTTTGGTTTGCGTCGGGAACACATGTCCCAGCGCGATATAAGAAGGATGTGCTGCCAGCGCGACGTCGATCTCCATATCATCATGGGTCGAAACGCCCAGCCGCAGGCCTGCCGCGCGGATGGCGCTGAGATCGGTGGCTTGCAAATCTTCCTGCCCCAAATGGACGCCATATGCCTGATGCTTGATCGCCAGCCGCCAGTAATCGTTGATAAACAATCGCGCGTTATAGCGGCGGCCCAGCACAATTGCCGCCTCGACATCGGCTTCCACCTCTTCATCGCGCAGATCTTTGATGCGTAGCTGGAGAGTACGTACGCCTGCATCCAACAGACGTTCGATCCACTGTACGCTGTCCACCACCGGGTACAGTCCTAAACGAAAAGGTACAGGAGGAAAATCAGGCTGATACATCACGCTTCCTCCTTACGCAGGTAGATTTCTCCGCCTCTGGCGCGGAAGTTCTCCGACATATCCGCCATTCCCACTTCAATAGTTTGCGCGGCGGCGTAATCGCGCACTTCCTGGCTGATTTTCATTGAGCAGAATTTCGGTCCACACATGGAGCAAAAATGGGCGACTTTGCCGGACTCTTGCGGCAGGGTTTCATCGTGATAAGCGCGGGCGGTAAACGGGTCGAGGGCCAGATTAAACTGGTCTTCCCAGCGAAATTCGAAGCGGGCTTTCGACATGGCGTTATCGCGAATTTGCGCGCCCGGATGCCCTTTTGCCAGGTCGGCGGCGTGGGCGGCAATCTTATAGGTGATGAGCCCCTGCTTAACGTCTTCTTTATTAGGCAGACCCAGATGCTCTTTTGGCGTTACGTAGCAGAGCATCGCACAGCCAAACCAGCCAATCATTGCCGCGCCAATCCCCGACGTGAAGTGGTCATAACCCGGCGCGATATCGGTAGTCAGCGGCCCGAGGGTATAGAACGGTGCTTCGTGGCAGTGCTCTAACTCCTCGGTCATATTGCGGCGAATCATCTGCATCGGCACATGCCCAGGGCCTTCAATCATCACCTGTACGTCATATTCCCAGGCGATTTTGGTTAGTTCGCCCAGCGTATGCAGCTCGGCAAACTGCGCTTCATCGTTGGCGTCTTGAATAGAACCGGGGCGCAGGCCGTCGCCCAGCGACAGCGAAACGTCATAAGCGGCACAGATTTCACAAATTTCGCGGAAGTGTTGATAGAGGAAATTTTCCTGATGATGGGAGAGGCACCATTTCGCCATAATCGAACCGCCGCGAGAGACGATACCGGTCAGGCGTTTCGCGGTCATCGGCACGTAGCGCAGCAGTACGCCTGCATGGATAGTGAAGTAATCCACACCTTGTTCGGCCTGTTCCAGCAGCGTGTCGCGGAACGCTTCCCAGGTAAGATCTTCAGCGATCCCATTAACCTTCTCCAGCGCCTGGTAGATCGGCACTGTACCAATCGGCACCGGGCTGTTACGCAAAATCCACTCGCGGGTTTCGTGAATATAGCGACCGGTGGAAAGATCCATCACCGTATCTGCTCCCCAGCGCGTGGACCATACCAGCTTTTCCACTTCTTCTTCGATGGAAGAGGTGACCGCCGAGTTGCCGATATTGGCGTTAACTTTTACCAGGAAGTTGCGACCAATGATCATTGGCTCCGATTCCGGATGATTAATGTTGGCCGGGATAATCGCACGTCCGGCAGCAACTTCATCACGGACAAATTCCGCAGTGATATTTTCCGGCAGACGTGCGCCAAAGCTCATTCCCGGATGCTGGTGGCGCAAAACTTCGCTACGGATGCGCTCGCGGCCCATATTCTCGCGAATGGCGATGAACTCCATCTCCGGTGTGATGATGCCCTGGCGGGCGTAGTGCAGTTGTGTGACGCGGCGTCCTGCTTTGGCGCGTTTTGGCGTTAATACGCCGCTAAAACGCAGCTCGTCGAGACCATCATCTGCCAGCCGCGCTTTAGTGTAATCGGAACTGCGCACGGTAAGTTCTTCGGTATCACCACGCGCATCGATCCACGGCTGGCGTAGTTTTGCCAGCCCTTGCTGAACGTTAATAGCGATCTGCGGATCGCCATACGGACCGGAGGTGTCGTAGACCGGAATCGCTTCGTTTTCTTCGTACTGCGGCTGTTCTTTGCTGCCGCCAATTAGCGTTGGGCTAAGCTGGATCTCACGCATCGGCACGCGTACACCGGGGTGTGTGTCAGTGATGTAAATACGTTTTGAGTTGGGAAAGGCGGTGCCTTCCAGGGTGTCGATAAAATGTTGGGCCTGGGCGCGTTGCTCGCGGCGGGTCAGTTTTGTTGCAGACATAGCTCATTCCAAAAAGTTAAGGACGTGGCTTGTCAGACGACGGATGAAGCAAGAGACGATCGCCGCAAAGGCGATGCGATAGCAGATTAACTCTTGTTCCCTTCGCAGGTATTAGCCTGATCAGGTTCCGCGGATCCCGAATAAACGGTCTCAGCCAGTTAAGGCACTCCGACAAGAAATTAGCCCCGCAAACGGGGCGTTGAATGTAAATTACGCGTTAACAGCGCAGAACTCAAGCAAGATGTTTGACGCGAGCGGCGTCAAGTACCAGCAGAATCAGCTTATCTTCCAGTACGAAGCGTGCTTCCAGCGCCTCGCCAATGTCAGATAAAACCTGTTGAAACTCAAGGTAATTATCATGATCGATGGCGGTTTCCAGGCTGGAATCATAGTAATCCATAATCTGTTGCGTGTTGGCTTCCAGCTGCGGCCAAATCTTCGCGGCATGAGCGAGTTGCCCGTTGCCTTCCAGTTTATGAAGAATGCGTTCATAAATACTGAAATGTCCGGCAGACAGATAGTCGACCAGACTCTGGCAAAAATCATCAAGGGCTTTTTCATTCAGCCTCATGTACGATTCTTTGCCAGGCTTAATGCCAACCAGATTGTAGTAAGCCACGAGCAGATGCTTACGTACATGTAGCCAGCGATCAACCAGTTTGTTACTTCCTCTGACGTGCTCCGTCAGGTTATCGAGCTGGTTAAGCATGATTGACTCCGCAAGTTTGTCTTCAAAAACTGCTCAGTGAGAAATGTAAAAACCATGTTAAACATGCCAGTGATGCAAAGGTAGTGCAAGAGCTATGGATCGTATAATTGAAAAATTAGATCACGGCTGGTGGGTAGTCAGTCATGAACAAAAATTATGGTTGCCGAAGGGAGAATTACCATACGGCGAAGCGGCAAATTTCGATCTTGTGGGTCAGCGCGCACTACAAATCGGCGAATGGCAGGGAGAACCTGTTTGGCTAGTGCAACAGCAGCGCCGTCACGATATGGGCTCGGTGCGCCAGGTCATTGATCTGGATGTCGGGCTGTTTCAATTAGCCGGACGTGGTGTGCAACTGGCGGAGTTTTATCGCTCGCATAAATACTGCGGTTACTGCGGGCATGACATGTATCCGAGCAAAACCGAATGGGCGATGCTATGCAGCCACTGCCGTGAGCGTTACTACCCACAAATCGCTCCCTGCATTATCGTTGCCATCCGTCGCGATGATTCAATCCTACTTGCTCAGCATACCCGGCATCGTAACGGTGTCCATACGGTACTCGCCGGATTCGTCGAAGTGGGCGAAACCCTCGAACAGGCAGTCGCGCGGGAAGTGATGGAAGAGAGTGGCATCAAAGTCAAAAACTTGCGTTACGTGACTTCCCAGCCGTGGCCGTTTCCTCAGTCTTTAATGACCGCGTTTATGGCGGAATATGACAGCGGCGACATCGTGATCGACCCGAAAGAATTGCTCGAGGCGAACTGGTATCGCTATGACGATTTGCCGTTACTTCCACCGCCCGGCACCGTAGCGCGCCGTCTGATAGAAGATACGGTGGCGATGTGTCGGGCAGAGTATGAGTGATGATACACTGACCGCCTGACGCACTAAGGAACAGCCAAAATGACCGAACTTAAAAACGATCGTTATCTGCGGGCGCTGCTGCGCCAGCCCGTTGATGTCACTCCAGTATGGATGATGCGCCAGGCGGGCCGCTATCTACCGGAATACAAAGCCACGCGCGCCCAGGCGGGCGATTTTATGTCGCTGTGCAAAAACGCCGAGCTGGCGTGCGAAGTGACTTTGCAGCCGCTGCGTCGCTACCCGCTGGATGCGGCGATCCTCTTTTCCGATATCCTCACCGTGCCGGACGCGATGGGGTTAGGGCTCTATTTTGAAGCCGGGGAAGGTCCGCGTTTTACCACACCAGTCACCTGCAAAGCTGACGTCGATAAACTGCCAATTCCGGACCCGGAAGATGGGCTGGGTTACGTGATGAACGCGGTGCGTACCATTCGTCGCGAACTGAAAGGCGAAGTGCCGCTGATTGGTTTTTCCGGCAGCCCGTGGACGCTGGCGACCTACATGGTCGAAGGCGGCAGCAGCAAAGCGTTCACCGTGATTAAAAAAATGATGTATGCCGATCCGCAGGCGCTGCACGCGCTACTCGATAAACTGGCGAAAAGCGTCACTCTGTACCTGAATGCGCAGATTAAAGCCGGTGCTCAGGCAGTGATGATTTTCGACACCTGGGGCGGCGTGCTAACCGGGCGCGATTATCAACAGTTCTCGCTCTATTACATGCATAAAATTGTTGATGGTTTACTGCGTGAAAACGACGGTCGCCGCGTACCGGTCACGCTGTTTACCAAAGGTGGCGGACAGTGGCTGGAAGCCATGGCAGAAACCGGTTGCGATGCGCTGGGCCTCGACTGGACAACGGACATCGCCGATGCACGCCGCCGCGTGGGTGATAAAGTCGCGCTGCAGGGCAATATGGACCCGTCAATGTTGTACGCGCCGCCTGCCCGCATTGAAGAAGAAGTGGCGACAATCCTTGCCGGTTTCGGTCACGGTGAAGGCCACGTCTTTAACCTCGGCCACGGTATCCATCAGGATGTGCCGCCAGAACATGCTGGCGTATTTGTGGAGGCAGTGCATCGCCTGTCTGCGCCTTATCATCAGTAAGGAGTGGTTATGGATCTCGCGTCATTACGCGCTCAACAAATCGAACTGGCTTCTTCTGTGATCCGCGAGGATCGACTCGATAAAGATCCGCCGGAGCTGATCGCTGGAGCCGATGTCGGGTTTGAGCAGGGCGGAGAAGTGACGCGAGCGGCGATGGTGCTGCTGAAATACCCTTCGCTTGAGCTGGTGGAGTATAAAGTGGCCCGCATCGCTACCACCATGCCTTACATTCCAGGTTTTCTTTCCTTTCGCGAATATCCTGCGCTGCTGGCAGCGTGGGAGATGCTGTCGCAAAAGCCGGATTTAGTGTTTGTCGATGGTCACGGGATCTCGCATCCGCGCCGTCTTGGCGTCGCCAGCCATTTTGGCTTATTGGTGGATGTGCCGACCATTGGCGTGGCGAAAAAGCGGCTCTGCGGTAAATTCGAACCACTCTCCAGCGAACCGGGTGCACTGGCCCCGCTGATGGATAAAGGCGAGCAGCTGGGCTGGGTCTGGCGCAGCAAAGCGCGCTGTAACCCTCTGTTTATTTCTACTGGCCATCGGGTCAGTGTGGATAGCGCGCTGGCGTGGGTACAACGCTGCATGAAAGGCTATCGTCTGCCGGAGCCAACGCGCTGGGCGGACGCGGTGGCCTCGGAACGTCCGGCGTTCGTGCGCTATACAGCAAATCAGCCCTAATTCAGGTAAACTGCGGATAATTTCCGTATTTGAGAACTCAACATGTTACAAAACCCAATTCATCTGCGTCTGGAGCGCCTGGAAAGCTGGCAGCATGTCACTTTCATGGCTTGTCTGTGCGAACGCATGTACCCCAATTACGCTATGTTCTGCCAGCAAACCGGTTTTGGCGATGGGCAAATTTATCGGCGTATTCTCGATCTCATCTGGGAAACGCTGACCGTCAAAGACGCAAAAGTGAATTTCGACAGCCAACTGGAGAAATTTGAAGAAGCGATTCCTTCAGCGGACGATTTCGATCTGTACGGCGTTTATCCGGCAATCGATGCCTGCGTGGCGTTAAGTGAACTGGTCCATTCGCGTTTGAGCGGTGAAACGCTCGAACACGCGGTGGAAGTGAGTAAGACCTCCATCACGACCGTTGCGATGCTGGAAATGACTCAGGCTGGTCGCGAAATGAGCGATGAAGAGCTCAAAGAAAACCCAGCTGTAGAGCAAGAATGGGACATTCAGTGGGAAATATTCCGACTTTTAGCCGAGTGTGAAGAACGCGATATCGAGCTGATAAAAGGCCTTAGGGCAGACCTGCGTGAGACGGGCGAGAGCAATATTGGTATAATTTTTCAGCAATAAGACCAGAAAACGTGAATTAACGCCTGATTTGTCGTACCTGGAGTCTTCCCTTTCGCCCCCCGTCTGGTCTACATTTGGGGGGCGAAAAAAAGTGGCTATCGGTGCGCGTATGCAGGAGAGTGCTATTCTGGCATTTCCGTCGCACTCGATGCTTAGCAAGCGATAAACACATTGTAAGGATAACTTATGAACAAGACTCAACTGATTGATGTAATTGCAGAGAAAGCAGAACTGTCCAAAACCCAGGCTAAAGCTGCTCTGGAGTCCACTCTGGCTGCAATTACTGAGTCTCTGAAAGAAGGCGATGCTGTACAACTGGTTGGTTTCGGTACCTTCAAAGTGAACCACCGCGCTGAGCGTACTGGCCGCAACCCGCAGACCGGTAAAGAAATCAAAATCGCCGCTGCGAACGTACCGGCATTTGTTTCTGGCAAGGCACTGAAAGACGCAGTTAAGTAAGATTGCGTGGCAGTGAACAGTTTTAACGAAGGGGTGGTTTCACCCCTTTTGTCTTTCTGGCGTCGCTCATTGATGCTGGCAGGCGCGCTGTTTCTTACTGCTTGTAGCCATAACTCCTCACTTCCTCCCTTTACCGCCAGTGGATTTGCTGAAGATCAGGGCGCGGTACGCATCTGGCGAAAAGACAGCGGCGATAATGTCCATCTGCTTGCCGTATTTAGCCCGTGGCGCAATGGCGATACCACGACGCGAGAGTATCGCTGGCAGGGCGATAACCTCACGCTTATCAATATCAATGTTTACAGCGAACCGCCGGTGAACATTCGCGCGCGTTTTGACGATCGCGGCGATCTGAGCTTTATGCAACGTGAATCCGACGGGGAAAAGCAGCAGCTTTCTAACGACCAAATTGATTTATATCGTTATCGTGCTGACCAAATCCGCCAGATTAGCGATGCCTTACGTCAGGGGAGAGTCGTGCTGCGTCAGGGGCGCTGGCATGCGATGGAACAGACCGTGACCACCTGCGAAGGGCAAACCATTAAACCTGATTTAGATTCGCAGGCGATAGCGCATATCGAGCGCCGCCAGAGCCGCTCTTCTGTTGATGTCAGCGTGGCATGGCTGGAAGCGCCCGAAGGTTCGCAATTACTGTTGGTGGCAAACTCTGATTTCTGTCGCTGGCAACCCAACGAGAAAACGTTCTGATTTACCAGTGGCCCATTCCCATATGACCGCCACCACCACCGCAGCCGCCGTAACCCATGCCCATTCCGGTACCGCGCGGAATACCCGCTTCAGCCATCGCAATATCCCGTTTCACCCGTAACTCATCTAACGACTGACGCAAAGCCTCCATCTCTTTGGCGACCGCGTTAATTTTGCTGCTATCCGGTGGATTAGCGGCTAACAGGGCATTGTATTCATAACGCTTCGTCACCAGTTGCTGTTGCAGTGCGCTGCTTTGAGCGTAAAAGTCATTATGGATTTTCTGCCACGCTGTCTGTTGTTCGCTGGTCAAAGGCACGGCATTTTGCTGCCACATACCGTGTCCGCCGTGAGCAAATGCAGATGTCGATCCCATCGTCATTGCTGAAAGCGCCATCATCACCAGGGCAATTTTCGTGTTCCGTTTCATGGTTAATCCTCCAGTGGTTGTCTTACTTTGGGTATTGCATCTTTCGTGCCAACAACGAAACGCTGATATGACGGGCAATCTGGCGTGATAAGCGAGTAAAAATGACTCGCCTGCTGTGGGTAGCGAGTCATTTTTACTCATTGAAACTTAAGTCTTTGTGCTACAGAGCAGGGTAAGCGCTGCTAAAAGATGGCATGATTTCTGCTGTCAAAAAGAGATGAACAGGCAAAGAAGAAGATACGTTTTATGCGACGTTCTAAAGACACCTTAGCCAAATGGTTAAGCGCGATCCTCCCCGTGGTCATTGTTGGGCTGGTGGGATTGTTTGCGGTAACGGTGATTCGTGATTATGGGCGGGCAAGCGAGGCTGACCGTCAGGCATTACTGGAAAAAGGTAATGTGCTCATTCGCGCTCTGGAGTCAGGAAGCCGCGTAGGGATGGGGATGCGAATGCACCATGTGCAGCAACAGGCGCTTCTGGAAGAGATGGCTGGCCAGCCTGGGGTGTTGTGGTTTGCGGTCACCGATGCACAGGGCATCATCATTCTTCACAGTAACCCCGAAATGGTTGGGCGTGCACTCTATTCTCCTGATGAAATGCAGCAGTTAAAGCCAGAGGAAAACTCCCGCTGGAGACTGCTTGAGGATGCAGAAAAAACGCCTGCGCTTGAGGTCTATCGTTTGTTCCAGCCAATGTCATTGCCCTGGCGGCATGGTATGCACAATATGCCGCGCTGTAACGGCAAAGCTGTGCCACAGGCAGAAGCACAACAGGCTATTTTCATCGCCGTTGACGCCAGCGATCTGGTTGCAACCCAGAGTGGGGAAAAGCGCAATACCCTGATTATCCTCTTCGCCCTGGCGACGGTCTTGCTGGCAAGCGTGTTGTCATTCTTCTGGTATCGCCGGTATCTGCGCTCGCGCCAGCTTCTACAAGATGAAATGAAGCGCAAAGAGAAGCTGGTGGCACTGGGGCATCTGGCGGCAGGCGTTGCCCACGAAATCCGTAACCCACTTTCCTCGATTAAAGGGCTGGCGAAATACTTTGCCGAACGCGCGCCAGCAGGGGGAGAAGCGCATCAACTGGCGCAGGTGATGGCGAAAGAAGCCGACCGTTTAAACCGCGTGGTAAGCGAGCTGCTGGAACTGGTTAAACCAACGCATCTGGCTTTGCAGGGGGTGGATCTCAACACTCTGATTAACCACTCATTACAGCTGGTAAGCCAGGATGCAAACAGCCGGGAGATCCAGTTACGCTTTACCGCCAACGACATGTTGCCGGAAATTCAGGCTGATCCGGACAGGCTGACTCAGGTCCTGTTGAATCTCTATCTCAATGCTATTCAGGCGATTGGTCAGCATGGCGTGATTAGCGTGACGGCCAGCGAAAGCGGCGCAGGCGTGAAAATTAGCGTTACTGACAGCGGTAAGGGAATTGCGGCGGATCAGCTTGAAGCCATCTTCACCCCGTATTTCACCACGAAGGCCGAAGGCACCGGACTGGGGCTGGCGGTCGTGCATAATATTGTTGAACAACACGGTGGTACAATTCAGGTCGCAAGCCAGGAGGGAAAAGGCGCAACGTTCACCCTCTGGCTTCCGGTCAATATTACGCGTAAGGACCCACAAGGATGACGCACGATAATATCGATATTCTGGTGGTGGATGATGACATTAGCCACTGCACTATTTTGCAGGCATTGCTGCGCGGCTGGGGCTATAACGTCGCGCTGGCGAACAGCGGGCGACAGGCGCTGGAGCAGGTGCGGGAACAGGTTTTTGATCTTGTGCTTTGCGATGTGCGAATGGCAGAGATGGACGGCATCGCCACGCTGAAAGAGATCAAAGCGTTAAATCCGGCGATTCCGGTACTGATTATGACCGCTTACTCCAGCGTCGAGACGGCGGTAGAGGCGTTGAAAACCGGGGCGCTGGATTATCTCATCAAACCGCTGGATTTCGATAACCTGCAGGCGACGCTGGAAAAGGCGCTCGCGCATACGCACAGTGTCGATGCTGAAATACCTGCGGTGTCCGCCAGCCAGTTCGGGATGGTTGGTAAAAGCGCAGCGATGCAACACCTGCTCGGTGAAATTGCCCTTGTCGCGCCATCGGAAGCCACGGTGCTGATCCACGGCGATTCCGGTACCGGTAAAGAGCTGGTCGCCAGGGCGATTCACGCCAGTAGCGCACGTAGCGAAAAACCGCTGGTAACGCTCAACTGTGCGGCACTCAACGAATCCTTGCTGGAATCTGAATTGTTCGGTCACGAAAAAGGGGCGTTTACCGGAGCCGATAAACGCCGGGAAGGGCGCTTTGTTGAGGCGGACGGCGGCACGCTGTTTCTCGATGAAATTGGCGATATCTCGCCGATGATGCAGGTTCGTCTGCTGCGTGCGATTCAGGAGCGTGAAGTTCAGCGTGTCGGCAGCAACCAGACTATTTCGGTCGATGTCCGGCTGATTGCCGCGACCCATCGCGATCTTGCCGCAGAGGTAAATGCCGGGCGTTTTCGCCAGGATCTCTACTATCGCCTGAACGTGGTGGCGATTGAAGTGCCATCGCTGCGGCAACGGCGGGAGGATATTCCTCTGCTGGCTAACCATTTTCTTCAGCGGTTTGCCGAACGCAATCGCAAAGCGGTAAAAGGCTTTACGCCACAGGCAATGGATCTGTTGATTCATTACGATTGGCCGGGAAATATTCGCGAGCTGGAAAATGCGGTGGAACGGGCGGTGGTGCTGCTGACCGGGGAATATATTTCCGAACGCGAGCTGCCGCTGGCGATTGCGAGTACGCCGATCCCGCTGGCGCAAAGTCAGGATATTCAGCCGCTGGTGGAAGTGGAAAAAGAGGTGATTCTGGCGGCACTGGAGAAAACGGGCGGCAACAAAACCGAAGCCGCCCGTCAGTTAGGGATCACGCGTAAAACGCTATTGGCAAAACTGTCGCGTTAGTTCTGCTCGCGTTCGATAGCGCGCCAGCCGATATCTTTCCGGCAGAAGCAGTCATCCCAGTGGATATCGGTCATTAAGGCATAGGCGCGTTTCTGCGCCTCTGCCACGGTATGACCCAGCGCGGTGATGCAAAGTACGCGCCCGCCGCAGGTCACTACCTGCTCGTCATCCGCCAGTTTCGTGCCAGCGTGGAACACTTTGCCGCCTGCCACTTCTTCCAGCGGCAGGCCGTGGATCACATCGCCGGTGCGGTAATCAGCCGGATACCCGCCCGCAGCCATCACCACGCCGAGAGATGCACCTTCATCCCACTCTGACGTTTTCTCGTCCAGCTTGCCTTCACAGGCTGCCAGGCAGAGCTCAACCAGATCGGACTTCATGCGCAGCATAATCGGCTGGGTTTCCGGATCGCCAAAGCGGCAGTTAAACTCGATAACCTTCGGGTTGCCCTGTTTGTCGATCATCAGGCCCGCATAGAGAAAACCGGTGTAGGTGTTGCCTTCCGCCGCCATGCCTTTCACGGTTGGCCAGATGATACGTTCCATGGTGCGCTGATGAACTTCATCAGTTACCACTGGCGCAGGGGAGTAAGCGCCCATTCCGCCAGTGTTTGGTCCGGTATCTTTATCGCCTACGCGTTTGTGATCCTGGCTGGTGGCCATCGGCAGCACATGCTCGCCGTCCACCATCACGATAAAACTCGCTTCTTCGCCGTCGAGGAACTCTTCGATCACAATGCGATGACCCGCGTCGCCAAAAGCGTTGCCCGCCAGCATATCGTGAACAGCCGCTTCGGCTTCTTCCAGCGTCATCGCCACGATAACGCCTTTCCCGGCAGCCAGACCGTCAGCTTTAATGACGATTGGCGCGCCTTTCTCACGCAGATACGCCAGCGCTGGTTCTACCTCGGTGAAGTTCTGGTATTCCGCCGTAGGGATTTTATGGCGGGCCAGGAAATCTTTGGTAAACGCTTTCGAGCCTTCAAGTTGCGCGGCACCTGCGGTTGGGCCGAAGATTTTCAGCCCGGCGGCGCGGAAGGTATCGACTACGCCTTTCACCAGCGGCGCTTCCGGGCCGACGATGGTCAGATCGATCTTTTCGTTTTGTGCGAAATCCAACAGCGCCGGGATATCGGTCACGCCGATAGCGACGTTTTGCAGCGTGGGTTCCAGCGCAGTGCCTGCATTACCCGGAGCAACAAAAACAGTTTCAACCAGCGGCGACTGGGCCGCTTTCCAGGCCAGTGCGTGCTCGCGCCCGCCGTTACCAATCACTAATACTTTCATCTGTCGCTCCATTAATGGCGGAAGTGGCGCATGTCGGTGAAGAGCATCGCAATACCGTGTTCATCGGCGGCGGCAATCACTTCGTCATCACGGATAGAACCGCCAGGCTGGATTACGCAGGTCACGCCTGCAGCGGCGGCGGCATCAATACCGTCGCGGAACGGGAAGAACGCGTCAGAAGCCATCGAGGAACCTTTCACTTCCAGGCCTTCATCGGCAGCTTTAATACCGGCGATTTTCGCGGAGTACACGCGGCTCATCTGGCCCGCGCCAATACCGATGGTCATATTGTTTTTGGCATAGACGATGGCGTTGGATTTCACGAACTTCGCCACTTTCCAGCAGAACAGCGCATCACGCAGTTCCTGTTCGGTCGGCTGGCGTTTGGTGACGACGCGCAGTTCTTCCGCGCCGACCATCCCCAGGTCACGATCCTGAACCAGCAGACCGCCGTTCACGCGTTTGAAATCAAGACCCGGAATACGTTCGCCCCACTGACCGCAGGTCAGAACGCGTACGTTCTGCTTGGCGGCGGTGATTTTCAGGGCTTCTTCGCTGGCGGACGGCGCAATAATCACTTCGACAAACTGACGAGAAATGATGGCCTGTGCGGTTTCAGCATCCAGCTCGCGGTTAAAGGCGATAATGCCGCCGAATGCGGAGGTTGGGTCGGTTTTGTACGCGCGATCGTAAGCATCAAGAATAGAATTGCCGATGGCCACGCCGCAAGGGTTGGCGTGTTTCACAATCACACATGCCGGCTCGGCGAATTCTTTCACGCACTCCAGCGCCGCATCGGTATCGGCGATGTTGTTATAAGAGAGGGCTTTACCCTGAACCTGGGTTGCGGTGGCAACGGAGGCTTCTTTGACATTCTCTTCTATATAGAAGGCTGCCTGCTGGTGGCTGTTCTCGCCGTAGCGCATATCCTGCTTCTTAATGAAGTTCAGATTCAGCGTACGCGGGAAGCGACCGGCGGCTTCTTTGCTTTCACCGTGGTAAGCCGGAACCATGCTGCCGAAGTAGTTGGCAATCATGCTGTCGTAGGCGGCGGTGTGTTCGAAGGCTTTGATGGCGAGGTCGAAACGGGTTGCAAGAGTCAGCGAACCTTCGTTGGCATCCATCTCTTTAATAATGGCGTCGTAGTCGCTGCTCTTCACGACGATTGCGACATCTTTATGGTTCTTGGCGGCGGAGCGCACCATGGTTGGGCCGCCGATATCGATGTTCTCAACCGCATCTTCCAGCGAGCAACCTTCACGGGCCACGGTCTGGGCGAACGGATACAGGTTAACAACCACCATATCGATAGGCTGGATCTGATGTTCTTCCATAATGGCATCGTCCTGGCCGCGACGGCCCAGAATGCCACCATGTACTTTCGGATGCAGGGTCTTCACGCGTCCATCCATCATCTCCGGGAAACCGGTGTAATCGGAAACTTCGGTTACCGGCAGACCTTTTTCTGCTAACAGACGGGCAGTGCCCCCTGTAGACAGCAGCTCCACACCGCGTGCGGAAAGTGCCTGGGCGAATTCGACGATACCGGCTTTGTCAGAAACACTGAGCAGAGCGCGGCGGACTGGACGACGTTGTTGCATGGTAAATCCCCTGGATTTGACTATTACAGAGAGCGTTAGCTGAATTTTTCGCGAAAAACTCAGCTAACGCCCCTAACGGGGCATCCTTATTTTTCGCCCGCATTGTAACGAAAACGTTTGCGCAACGCTCGCGAATTTTTCTCTTTCAATGGCGATCACTATTTTGACTGTGCTTACCGTGTGAGAAATGCAGAAATTATGCTGATGATTGTGGATAACTCTGTGCGTAAAAAGGTATAAAGCGGGGTTTTGCTGGGGAATGCAGCAGTCAGTCATTTTTTTGCAATTTTTCTATTGCGGCCTACGGAGAACTCCCTATAATGCGCCTCCATCGACACGGCGGATGTGAATCACTTCACACA
>NZ_VATM01000021.1:0-106653 GCF_005781075.1 Escherichia sp. E2562
AAATAATTTTCCGAATGCGCAACATTCAACCAAATCAGCCTGAAACTGCCAGTTTTTCGAGCGTTTCGAAGCCGTAACGCTGTAAAACGGGCAATAATTGTTCAGCTTCTGGCGTCATTGCCATACAAAAGGCAATATTCGCATCGGCAGATTTTGCATCCGGAGCTTCATGTTCCAGCAGCCAGGCCGTTCGGCGGGCAATCGCTGCGCCAGAATCCACCAGCCGGGTTCCCTCTGGCAGCACCTTTAACAGTTCTTCTTGTAGTAGAGGAAAATGGGTGCAACCCAGAACAACGGTATCTGGAGGCTCTTTCATTCTTAACCACGGACGCAGGATACGTTTTAGCGCATCCAGAGAGATTTCTTCGCCATGCAACTTCGCTTCAGCCAACTCAACCATTTCTGCCGAGCCCAGCATCTCTATCTGACATTCATTAGCGAAACGCGCGATCAGCTCATGGGTATAAGAACGTTTTACCGTACCACGAGTTGCCAGCAATCCGACAATGCCATTAGCTGTCAGGCGTGCCGCTGGCTTAATTGCCGGAACGACACCGACAACCGGGAACGCAAACTTCTCGCGTAATGCAGGAAGTGAGACGGTACTGGCGGTGTTGCAAGCGACCACAGCCAGCGCAAGGGGATAACGCTCTTGCACTGCGGTGACAATTTCCACCACACGCTCAACAATAAACTCTTCGCTTTTTTCGCCATACGGGAAAGCGACGTTATCGAAAGCATAAATGTAATGGAGATCCGGTAAGAGATGCCGGATCTCGTCATAGACCGACAACCCACCGACGCCGGAGTCAAACACCAGCACGGTGGGACGTGGTTCAGAAGGTGTAGCTGCCAGACAAGGTGTATTCCCGTCCTGCAGTTTGGTAGCCATAGACTGTCTCATAATCTTTGTCGAACAGGTTGGCTATTTTACCACGAACTGTCAGGTGAGAGGTGACCGGATACGCAACCGCAAGATCCCACAAGCTCACACCGCCCATTTTAACGGTTTGATAAGGATAAGATGAGTAATCCTTATCATAGCGAGTGCCTAAATACTGATAAGTAATACCCCAGTCGAAGTCATACAACTGCCAGTCGAGCTGGTATTTCACCTGCTGTTTAGCACGGCGTAACAACGGCGTGTCAGTAATCGCATTGCGCGCATCGACATAATCGTAACTCACAGTATGCGTCAGTGGTCCGGTATCAAAATTGGCGGTCGCCTCGACACCTTTAATCCGCGCTTTCCCTTCGTTGTAATATTTCAGGATATGGTCGTCATAATCGATTAAGTCACTAACATCGTTACGATATCCGGAAATACGCCAGTTCACTCCTGCTGTTAAGCCTTCAAACGCGCCTTCCCACTGTTTGCTTTTCTCAGGGTCCAGATCCGGATTACCGTAGAAGCCGTACAGTTGTCCAAGATTTGGCGCCTTATAAGATGTCCCGTAGGAAGCAATGAAGCGATAACCTTCGATGAGCTCCCATCCGACGCTGGTTTGCCAGGTTCCATGACGACCAAACTGTGAGTTATCGTCGCTGCGTGCTGCGCCTTCAAAGGTAAAATCGCCAACTTGTTGCAGCCCGGTCAGATAGATACCGGTGTTACGTTGATCATATCCATCCTCAACGTAACCTGTACCCGGCGTCGTAGTCTGTTTCTGCCAGTCGACACCCGCACCAATACTACCGTGACCAACGATGACATTGTTTGCCCACTGGACGGTGTATTGCTTCATCTCATCGAGCGTCGCCGACGAATCATAACGACCATAATGCGGATCGTAGTTGTAATCTTTGCTATGGCTATAGCTGGAAATGAGTTGTGATTTAATCAGTTCGCCGTTATAGCGCAGCCCGGCGTCCCAACTTTGACTATAGAGTTTACGGGTATCGACCAATGGTGAACCCGGAGAATAATACGCGTCATAATTGGTCCGATTATCATAGCCATAGCCACGTACAAAGCCGCTCCAGGCATCGGTAAAATTATGTTCCAGCGCACCATAAAGCGTTTTACTTAAGAAACCATCGTTATCAGGCTGCGCTTGCATTCCTGTATTGCCGTAAGCGACAACATCATAACCATGGGTATAAGCGTAATCGCCCAACAGAGTTACCCGTGTCTTATCCCCCAGTTGTTGCTGCGTCGAGACATCGTAGTTCTGATAACTATGGCTTCCCCACCCCGCTGAAATTTCCGTTCCAGGTTCATCGCGCGTCGTGATGATATTCACCACCCCGCCTATTGCATCAGAACCATAAACGGCGGAACGCGGCCCACGGATATATTCAACACGCTGGACAAGCGCAATAGGGAACTGACTAAGGTCAGCAGAACCACTCACCCCCGCCAAATTCAGGCGGACGCCATCAATTAACACCAACACATGACTGGCATTTGTGCCACGAATAAAAATAGAAGAAAGCTGACCTGAACCGCCATTTTGGGTGATATCCACGCCAGGGAGACGGCGCAGCACATCATTGACCGAGGTTGACTGCCAGCGGTCGATATCCTGACGCGTCACAACAGTAGTTGGCGCAAGCACAGTGCTGCGCGGCTGTTCAAAACGGTTAGCAGTAACAACGAGAGTATCCGGGCTGGTATCCTGTGCCCAAGCAGAAAAGGCTGTGACGGAACACGCCGTCAGCAGCGAAGCTTTTTTAATCATTGTAAAGCATCCACAATAGATGAAGGATGCCGCAGGTTTCATCAATATTACGCGATGATGAGAACCAGATGCGACGTTGGCCGGCAGGTCTTCGGGCTTGGAGGGGTATCTGAAGATACAAAGAGATGATGACTTCCCACCGGATGGCAGTGTCCGCATAACGCAATCATCGCACCTTTCCTTACCGCTGCGCGTCAGCTCCAGATTCGCACTGGATTCCCTATTAACTCACAGGACCGGCAAGTGGATGCTACAGGTTGTAACAAGTTACTGTCCAGACGTAGCTCACAAATAGGAATTCATCAAGATCTGGACATCTGATGAGCAATCCCTACAATCGCCGCGTACTTTAATTTTTCAGGATACATCATGACCCCCGAACACCTTCCAACAGAACAGTATGAAGCGCAGTTAGCCGAAAAAGTGGTACGTTTGCAAAGTATGATGGCACCGTTTTCTGACCTGGTTCCGGAAGTGTTTCGCTCGCCGGTCAGCCATTACCGGATGCGTGCAGAGTTCCGCATCTGGCACGATGGCGATGACCTGTACCACATCATTTTCGATCAACAAACCAAAAGCCGTATCCGCGTGGATAGCTTCCCTGCCGCCAGTGAACTCATCAACCAGTTGATGACGGCGATGATTGCGGGTGTGCGTAATAATCCCGTTCTGCGCCACAAGTTGTTCCAGATTGATTACCTCACCACGCTGAGTAATCAGGCGGTGGTTTCTCTGCTGTACCATAAAAAGCTGGATGACGAATGGCGTCAGCAGGCGGAAGCCCTGCGCGATGCGTTGCGCGCGCAGAATCTGAATGTGCATCTGATTGGTCGGGCAACGAAAACCAAAATCGCGCTGGATCAAGATTACATCGACGAGCGTCTGCCGGTCGCCGGAAAAGAGATGATCTACCGTCAGGTGGAGAACAGTTTCACCCAGCCAAACGCGGCGATGAATATTCAGATGCTGGAATGGGCGCTGGACGTCACCAAAGGCTCAAAAGGCGATTTGCTGGAGCTGTACTGCGGCAACGGTAACTTTTCATTAGCACTGGCGCGCAATTTTGATCGGGTATTAGCCACCGAAATCGCCAAGCCGTCGGTCGCTGCCGCGCAATACAACATCGCAGCTAACCATATTGATAACGTACAAATTATTCGTATGGCGGCGGAAGAATTTACTCAGGCGATGAATGGTGTGCGCGAGTTTAACCGCCTGCAAGGGATCGACTTAAAGAGTTATCAGTGCGAAACCATTTTTGTCGACCCACCGCGCAGCGGTCTGGACAGTGAAACCGAGAAAATGGTGCAGGCATATCCGCGTATTCTGTATATCTCCTGCAACCCGGAAACGCTGTGTAAGAATCTGGAAACATTAAGCCAGACGCACAAGGTTGAACGTCTGGCTCTGTTTGATCAGTTCCCCTACACGCACCATATGGAGTGCGGCGTATTACTGACCGCGAAGTAAACCCCATGCCGGATGCGCCAGCATCCGGCATGATACCGATTACTCAGCAACTTCCTGCTTACGGTTACGCATCTTCGCGCCAATCCAGAACACCATAATAACGGACAGCACAGCCGGGAAGAAGTTAGAACCGATATCCGGATATTCTGCACGAACCACAGTGCTATAAAGCAGAACGCCGAGAATAAAACAGGCAGCTGCCAGACCCGGCAAGCCGACCGGCATAGTGCGATTAAGATAGCGTTGATGCAGGCAGTAAACCGTCAGCACCAGGGAAATAATCGGGAATACAGAAAATGGCACAATGGAGCTAAACAGCGCTGCGAAAGTACCATTAATCGATAAGCCAGCAACTAACGCCAGCAGCAGCGTACCTCTATCTTGATTTGCTTGTTTCATTACTCGTCCTTCACATTTCCCGGAATAATTGCGGTTTTCTCTTGTTCACGGCGATACCAGTAATAAGCCCCTTTCGAAATCATTCGCAGTTGCAGTACCAGTCGCTCTTCTAATTGCCGACGTTGTTCGACGCCGACATCCAACGCCTCGGCACCCGCACTGAAGACAATCGTCACCATTGCTTCGGCTTGCGCTTCAGTAAACGCGCGCGGCATATGGTTTTCGAGTTCAAGATAGTCCGCAAGTTCCGCAATGAAGTGCTGAATTTCACGCGCAACGGCGGCACGAAACGCGGCGGAGGTGCCGGAGCGTTCCCGCAATAATAACCGGAAGGCGTTAGGATTATTACCGATGAACTCCATAAATGTGGATACCGAGGTACGGATCACACTCCCGCCTTTAGCGATACGCTGACGCGCCTGGCGCATAAGCTGACGCAGCATCAAACCACTCTCGTCAACCATGGTCAGGCCAAGTTCGTCTACGTCGCGGAAATGCCGATAAAAAGAGGTGGGAGCAATGCCCGCTTCACGCGCCACTTCACGTAAACTCAGGCTGGCGAAGCTGCGTTCAGCACTTAATTGGCTAAATGCGGCTTCTACCAGCGAACGTCGGGTTTTTTCTTTTTGCTGCGCTCTTACGCCCATCACGATGTCTGAATCCTTGCCAAAAGTACTGCTGGCACTATACCAGAGAATGAACATACTGGATTGCTCCAGTGTTGTGAATGAACGGTAGCGCAATAAAACACATTTACTGCAACTCTTTGGCCGGTTCTTTTACAAACAATAACGCCAGCATCGACAGCAACGTGCCTCCGCCCAGATACCACGCCGGAGCCGTCAGACTATCCAGTAACACGATGGATTGCGTGGCGAAATATTGCGCAAAACCGCCGAAGATTGCTACACCAATGCTATAAACCAGCGCAAAACCCAATGCCCGAATCCGTTTCGGCAACAGTTCAGAGATCAACAACATCACTGGTACCCCACCAAGCGTGGTAAAGCTGACCATCACGAAAACTACCGTCAGCAACATGCCGGGGCTTGGGTAATTCACCAACAACCAGAATGACGGCCAGCTACAGATCAGCACCATCACACGGGAGATTAAAATCAGCTTTTTACGCCCGACCGAATCACATAGCATCCCCACCAACAGCGCGCCCACAAACGTAATTACCCCCGCCAGTAACATCGCTGCATGAGAATAGTGTTGAGGCATTGCCAGATACTTCGCCGCCCAGGTGCCATAGTAAAAGAGGGAAATATAGGTTGCTACCGTGCTACCGATAGCGAGTAAAACGCCGTTAATGATAGTCGCTTTATGTTGCAGGAGCAGAGAGAACGCGCTTTCGCTGGCAGCAGCTTTTTTATTGTGTACAGGTTCAGGTACGTCATTTTCCAGGCTCAGACGCAACCAGCAACCGATCGGTGCTAATAACACGCCAATAAAAAATGGCACACGCCAGCCCCATTCTGCCATTACGGTTTCTGAACCTGTGGCAAACGGTAGCCAAGTGCTCAGACCTAAAGCGACAACACCACCAAAGGTCGTTGCCAGCCCCTGGGTCGCCAGCGACCAACTGCTGTAAAAACCGCGACGATTTGCCGGAGCTGATTCAACCAGTAAAGACATTGAGGCGCCGACTTCACCACCTGCCGCAACACCCTGAATCAGACGCGCCAGTACCAACGTCGCCGTTCCCCAATAGCCCGCCGTCGCATAGGTCGGCGCGATGCCGATCATCAGCGTACCGAGGCTCATCAGGGCAATGGTGAACACCATCGCGGGTTTACGTCCGAAACGATCGGCCCAGGCCCCGACGATAATTCCACCAAGCGGGCGCATAAAAAAACTCACGCCAAACGTTGCAAATGCCAGTAACAGCGCGACATTATGATCAGCGCTGGGCGGGAAGAAAAGCGTACTGATATAGACCACAAAAAAGTTGTAAACGCCAAAATCAAAAAATTCGAGCGCATTGCCAAACGCCGAAGCAAAAATCACCCGCTTACCGCTGGGCTTTTTCTTCACAATCACGCTTCCATTTACGATCGCCGTCATTCCATGTTCCTTGCCAGAAAGTGTTGTTGTGTGTTGTTTTATTTATTGCAGCCAGGCTTCTACCAGGGCGCCCCAGTAGCTGCACGCCGGGACCAGACTTGCATCGTTGAAGTCGTAGCCCGGGTTATGCACCATGCAGGAACCTTCCCCGACATCGCCATTACCGAACAGCAAAAAAGCGCCTTTCGGCTGGGCTTCCAGCATGAAAGAGAAATCCTCACTGCCCATCAGGGGCTTGATGCCAAACTCGGCCCGATCTTCACCAAACGTTTTACACGCCACCTGCCAGGCGAAGCGCGCCATCTCCTCGTCATTCACTAATACCGGCGTACCGTTAACATGCGTCACATCAGCCGTAGCGCAAAAGCTGACAGCCTGGGCTTGCGCCAGAGCCGGAATACGGGTCAGAAGAAGTTGTCGGGTATCGCGGCTAAGAGAGCGGACGCTGATTTTCATCTCAGCACTGTCAGGAATGACGTTAGCGGCCTCACCCGCAACAATGCTGCCAACGGTAATTACCGCCGCTTCCAGCGGATCGACATTGCGCGACACAATGCTTTGTAATGCGGTGGTGATATGTGCCGCGACCAGCACCGGATCGATGGCTTTGTGCGGGATCGCACCGTGTCCGCCACAACCACGAACCGTAATATGGAACTGATCCATTGACGCCATTAGCGCCCCTGGCTGGAAGAAAAACTTGCCAACCGGCAAGCCCGGCATGTTGTGCATCCCGAAAATCACATCGCAGGGGAAGTGGTCAAAAAGACCTTCTTTAACCATAATCTCGCCGCCGTTAATCATCTCTTCTGCGGGCTGGAAGATAAGACGTAACGTGCCGTTAAAACGACGAGTTTCGGCAAGATAACGCGCAGCTCCTAGTAATATCGTGGTATGGCCGTCATGCCCGCATGCGTGCATTAAACCTGGATGTTTACTGGCCCAGGGCTTGCCACTATTTTCATAAATTGGCAGCGCATCCATATCCGCCCGCAGGCCAATACTTTTCTCTCCGTCGCCCACTTTTAACGTGGCCACTATCCCCGTCGTCGCCAGCCCTTGCTCAACCTCATAGCCCCACTGGCGCAGCTTTTCCGCAACCAGAGCACTGGTTTTAAATTCTTGTAGCCCCAACTCCGGGTTTTCGTGGATTTGGTGGCGGATCTCGCGCAACTCTTCCTCAAACCCACGAATGTAGTGTTCGATCATCGACTATTCCTTTATTCACTTATAAACAGGTTAATTAACGGATTTTATTGATGGTATAAATATAAATAAGTCATCAATATAAAATATTTATATGTTTGTTTTATAAGAATATTTAACACAGACAATAACAAAAAAGCACACTTCGGCAAGATAAAACTATCAGCCATAAGAAAAAGCAATTAATAGTGAATAAATAAAATAAGAAGGGAGCAGACAAAGCAAAGGCCGCTCACGATATAGCCAGATAAATGACGGGGATCAATTGGCTTACCCGCGATAAAATGTTACCATTCTGTTGCTTTTATGTATAAGAACAGGTAAGCCCTACCATGCCACATTCCTACGATTACGATGCCATAGTAATAGGTTCCGGCCCCGGCGGCGAAGGCGCTGCAATGGGTCTTGTTAAGCAAGGTGCGCGCGTCGCAGTTATCGAGCGTTATCAAAATGTTGGCGGCGGTTGCACCCACTGGGGAACCATCCCGTCGAAAGCCCTCCGTCACGCCGTCAGCCGCATTATAGAATTCAATCAAAACCCACTTTACAGCGACCATTCCCGACTGCTCCGCTCTTCTTTTGCCGATATCCTTAACCATGCCGATAACGTGATTAATCAACAAACGCGCATGCGTCAGGGATTTTACGAACGTAATCACTGTGAAATATTGCAGGGGAACGCTCGCTTTGTTGACGAGCATACGTTGGCGCTGGACTGCCCGGACGGCACGGTCGAAACGTTAACCGCAGAAAAATTTGTCATAGCCTGCGGCTCACGCCCTTATCATCCAGCAGACGTCGATTTCACCCATCCACGCATTTACGACAGCGACTCAATTCTTAGCATGCACCACGAACCGCGCCATGTACTTATTTACGGTGCTGGAGTGATCGGCTGTGAATATGCGTCGATCTTCCGCGGTATGGATGTAAAAGTAGATCTGATCAATACCCGCGATCGCCTGTTGGCGTTTCTCGATCAAGAGATGTCAGATTCGCTCTCCTATCACTTCTGGAACAGTGGCGTAGTGATTCGTCACAACGAAGAGTACGAGAAGATCGAAGGCTGTGACGACGGTGTGATCATGCATCTGAAGTCGGGCAAAAAACTGAAAGCCGACTGTCTGCTCTATGCCAACGGTCGCACGGGTAATACCGATTCGCTGGCGTTACAGAACATTGGGCTGGAAACTGACAGTCGCGGACAGCTGAAGGTCAACAGCATGTATCAGACCGCGCAGCCGCACGTTTACGCGGTGGGCGACGTGATTGGTTATCCAAGCCTGGCTTCAGCGGCCTATGACCAGGGGCGCATTGCCGCGCAGGCGCTGGTAAAAGGTGAAGCCACCGCGCACTTGATTGAAGATATCCCTACCGGTATTTACACCATCCCAGAAATCAGCTCTGTGGGCAAAACCGAACAGCAGCTGACCGCGATGAAAGTACCGTATGAAGTAGGCCGCGCCCAGTTTAAACATCTGGCACGTGCACAAATCGTTGGCATGAACGTGGGTACGCTGAAAATTTTGTTCCATCGGGAAACGAAAGAGATTCTGGGGATCCATTGCTTTGGTGAGCGCGCTGCCGAAATTATTCATATCGGTCAGGCGATTATGGAACAGAAAGGTGGCGGCAACACTATTGAGTACTTCGTCAACACCACCTTTAACTACCCGACCATGGCGGAAGCCTATCGGGTAGCGGCATTAAACGGCTTAAACCGCCTGTTTTAACGCTTTATCGAAATGGCCATCCATTTTTGCGCGGATGGCCTCTGCCAGCTGCTCATAGCGGCTGCGCAGCGGTGAGCCTGGACGATAAACCAGACCAATGGTACGGCGTGGTTCCGGCTTAATGCACGGCAGATAAACGACGCCATCGCGTTTGCGCTCTGGCGGTACAGCCAGCGCAGGCAATAAAGTGATCCCGCTACCTGCGGCCACCATGTTGCGCAGCGTCTCCAGACTGGTCGCGCGGAAGTGTGTATCTTCATCCGCTCCAGCTTCAAAGCAGAAGCCCATTGCCTGATCGCGCAGACAGTGACCATCTTCCAGCATCAGCAGTTTTTCCCCTGCCAGATCGGCCATCGGCACGCATTCGCGATTAGACCACGGGTGATCTTCATAGACTGCCAACAACATGGGTTCATCAAACAACGGTACTTCAATGAATGCTTCGCTCTCTTTCACCAGCGCGAGGATCACGCAGTCGAGTTTGCCACTGTCCAGTTGCGCCAGTAACTGATGGGTCTGGGCTTCATGCAAATACATTTCCAGCTTCGGAAAGGTCTGGTGCAGCATCGGGATAATATGCGGCAACAGGTAAGGCCCAACCGTGGGAATCAAGCCAATATGCAGCGGCCCGGACATCGTCTCCCCCTGCTGGCTTGCCATCTCTTTAAGGACTTTCACCTCGCGCAGCACGGTACGCGCCTGATCCACCAGTAGCATTCCCGCCTGGGTGAATAACACTTTACGGCTGGTCCGCTCCAGCAACATCACGCCCAGCTCATCTTCCAGCTTACGAATTTGCCCGCTAAGCGTCGGCTGGCTAACGTGGCAGGAATCTGCCGCACGCCGAAAATGGCGGTGCTCGGCCAGTGCCACCAGGTACTCAAGATCACGAATATTCATTATCCATCCTCCATTGCCACGATAGTTCATGGCGATAGGTAGCATAGCAACGAACGATTATCCCTATCAAGCATTGTGACTGATAATTGCTCACAGAAACGGAGCGGCACCTCTTTTAACCCTTGAAGTCACTGCCCGTTTCGAGAGTTTCTCAACTCGAATAACTAAAGCCAACGTGAACTTTTGCGGATCTCCAGGATCCGCTTTTTTTTGCCATAAAAAAGCCCGGCGATAAGCCAGGCTCAAATTTGTACATATAAATGTTCTTACCCCAACCGCGCCCTTGCAAAAGCAATCGCCTGCGCCACCTGCTGCGGTGAGACGCCGCCTTTTGCCGCACGCTTGTCGAGGCACGATTGCAGCGACAGAATCGGATAGACATCTTCGCCAATCACCTGGCTGAATTTCTGCAACTCACTGAGCGGCAGCTCTTCCAGCGGTTTGCCCTGACGAATGGCTTCCACCACTGCTTCACCCACGATATGGTGCGCCTCGCGGAACGGTACGCCTTTCGCCACCAGGTAATCCGCCAGTTCAGTGGCGTTCGCGTAACCTTGCTGCGCCGCTTCCTGGCAACGCGGACGTTTCACCTGAATGCCGTCCAGCACCAGCGCCGCCATATGCAGGCAGTCCAGCCAGGTATCGAGCGCGTCGAACAGACCTTCTTTGTCTTCCTGCATATCTTTGTTGTAAGCCAGCGGCAGACCTTTCAGCGTCATCATCATGCCAGTTAACGCGCCCTGCACCCGCCCACATTTACCGCGAATCAGCTCCAGCGCATCCGGATTTTTCTTCTGCGGCATTAATGATGAACCAGAAGTCACGCGGTCAGAAAGCTCGACAAACCCCGCTTCGCCGGTGTTAAAGAAAATCAGATCTTCAGCAAAACGCGAAAGATGCACCATGCCGATAGCGGCAGCAGAAAGCAGTTCCAGCACATGATCACGGTCAGAAACGCTGTCGAGACTGTTACGTGTCGCCGAAGCAAAACCCAGCCAGCCGGCTAACTGTTCACGGTCGATTTCATAGGCCGTTCCCGCCAGTGCGCCACAGCCTAACGGGCTGACATCCAGACGCTTAAGCGCGTCCTGCAAACGGCTTTCATCACGCGCCAGCATCTCAACATACGCCAGGCACCAGTGAGCGAACGTCACCGGCTGGGCGCGTTGCAGGTGAGTGTAACCTGGCATCACCGCGTCCTGATTGTTTTGTGCGGTTTCCACCAACGCCGATTGCAGCTGACGGTTAGCCGTCAGCAACTCGCTAACGGTATCTTTGCACCACAGTTTCAGGTCAGTCGCTACCTGATCATTACGGCTACGCCCGGTATGTAGTTTTTTGCCTAACTGACCCACTTTGTCAATCAGTTTGCCTTCCACCCAGCTATGGATATCTTCGGCGTCGCTTTCGAGGATTTGTTGTGGCCTGCCGCGAACATCTTCCAGCAGCTCGTTCAGCGCCTCTTCCAGTTGCGCCTGTTCTTCTGCGGTTAACACACCTACCGTTACCAGGGCTTTGGACCAGGCCACAGAGCCAACAATATCCTGCTCCGCCAGACGGTAATCAAAACGCAGTGAGTCGTTGAATTGTTTGAACCGCTGATCTGCTGCCTGGGTAAAACGCCCGCCCCAAAGTGCCATAACTCTGTTTCCTTATGTTGAAATTCAATGCCGGAAAGCTGCGCCTCCGGCCAACAAAACTTAAGCTAAAATCCGCGTACCCATCGGCATACCGTTAAATAGTGCCGGAAGCTGTTCCGCATGACGCCAGGAGGCGATATCTACCGGACGGCCCAGCGTGCGCGCAGCATCCAGCGCCGCGTTCACTTTTACAATCATGCCGTCGGTAATAATGCCCTGCTCAATCAGTTGTTCCGCTTTCGCGGCGGTCATTTCGGCAATACGTTGCCCTTTACCATCGAGAATGCCGCTGACGTCGGAGAGCAAAATCAGATCTGCGCCCAGCGTTGCCGCCAGCGCCGTCGCCGCCTGGTCGGCATTGACGTTCATCAGTTGTCCTTCGTCCGTTACGCCAATGGAGCTGACCACCGGCAGATAACCGTTTTCCAGCAACGTATTGATAAGCTTAGGCGAACCTGGCTGCGCCAGTCCAACATGGCCTAACTCTTCATCAAGCTGGGTCACTTTGACGCTGTCGCCGTCACCGAGAAACAAACCTACGGCCGCAATCTGATGTTTCTTCGCCCATGCCAGCAGGGTTTTATTTGCCGTTCCCGCCAGCGCTCCGGTGATAATGTCTATCTGATCCGCAGGCGTCACCCGCAGGCCGTTTTTCTTTTTCACCGGCAGATTCAGCCCTTTCATCAGCTCATCCACCACGCAGCCGCCGCCGTGGACAATAACCAGCGGACGCTGATGTGACTCACGATATTTCACCAGTGCGCTGAACAGCCGTTCCAGCGCCTCTTCGCTATCCAGCAGTACGCCGCCCAGCTTGATAATTAATGGATTCATCATTGCACCCTTAAATAAGAGACTGCGTTTGGGCATAGCCGAAACGAATATTGGCACACTGGATTGCCTGTGCCGCCGCGCCTTTCAGTAAGTTATCTTCGGTCGCCACAATAATCAGATGCTCGCCCTGAACGGCAAACCCGATATCGCAAAACGGCAGCCCGACGACATTTTTTAGTGCCGGAACGCCTTTGTCATACAGACGCACCAACGGTTTATGCGCATACGCCTGCTGTAATGTCTGCGCCACTTGCGCCTGACTCACGCCCGGTTTCAGGCGGCAGGTAATGGTTTCGAGAATACCGCGCGGGAAATTGCCCAGATGCGGGGTGAAGATGACGTCAGCACCGAGATGCGTAGCGATCTCCGGCTGGTGGCGATGGGTAAAGATGCCATACGGTTGCAGGCTCACTTCACAAAAGCTATTTGAAATCGCTGCCTTACGCCCTGCTCCGCTCACGCCGCTGGTGGCGTTAATCACCGGCCACTGACTGAGGTCGAGAAGATCGGCATCAATCAACGGTTTCAGCGCCAGCTGTGCCGCCGTCGGATAACAGCCCGGCACCGCAATCAAGTTCGCTTCTTTTAATTTATTGCCACACCACTCCGCCAGGCCATAGACCGCCTGCTCAAGCAATGCCGGGTATTGATGGGTAAAGCCGTAATATTTTTCATAGAAGGCGGCGTCGTTAACGCGAAATGCGCCGGAAAGGTCGAACACCACACAGCCCGCTTCAAGAAATTGCGGCGCTAAATCGTGGCTAACTTCATGGGCGGTGGCGAGAAACACCACATCCACCCCTGGGCTAAACTCGCTGATATCCGACATCGGCTGCAACGGCAGATCAACGATGCCTTTGAGCTGCGGATGCAAATCGGAGATTAACTTTCCCGCATCATTGCTTTGCGCTGAGACAGTCAAAGCGGTTATGTTCATATGCGGATGGCGATTTACATAGGTCACTAGCTCTGCGCCAGCGTAGCCGCTGGCACCCACAATCAGCGTATTCAACATCGGGGCTATTCACCTTCTTATGTCTGGTTGCCAGGTTAAACGTAAAACATTCACCTTACGGCTGGTGGGTTTTATTACGCTCAACGTTAGTGTATTTTTATTCATAAATACTGCATGAATATTGATACTATCATGACCAGAGGTGTGTCAACAATGAAAAACAAATTACCGCCATTTATCGAGATTTACCGCGCTCTGATTGCCACACCTTCAATAAGCGCCACGGAAGAGGCACTCGATCAAAGTAATGCAGATTTAATCACTCTGCTGGCGGACTGGTTTAAAGATTTAGGCTTCAATGTGGAAGTGCAGCCTGTGCCAGGAACTCGCAACAAATTTAATATGCTGGCAAGTACCGGACAGGGGGCTGGCGGCTTGTTGCTGGCGGGGCATACCGATACGGTGCCATTTGATGACGGTCGCTGGACGCGCGATCCGTTTACACTGACGGAGCATGACGGCAAGCTTTACGGCTTAGGCACCGCCGACATGAAAGGCTTCTTTGCGTTTATCCTCGATGCGCTACGCGATGTCGACGTCACTAAACTGAAAAAACCGCTCTACATTCTGGCGACTGCCGATGAAGAAACCAGTATGGCGGGAGCGCGTTATTTTGCCGAAACCACCTCCCTGCGACCGGATTGCGCCATCATTGGCGAACCAACGTCGCTGCAACCGGTACGCGCGCATAAAGGCCACATCTCAAATGCCATTCGAATTATGGGTCAGTCGGGCCACTCCAGCGATCCGTCGCGCGGGGTTAACGCTATTGAACTGATGCACGACGCGATCGGCCATATTTTGCAATTGCGCGATAATCTTAAAGAACGTTATCACTATGAAGCGTTTACCGTGCCGTATCCCACGCTCAACCTCGGGCATATTCATGGCGGCGACGCCTCTAACCGAATTTGCGCCTGCTGTGAGTTGCATATGGATATTCGCCCGCTGCCGGGCATGACGCTCAACGAACTTAATGGTTTGCTCAACGACGCGCTGGCTCCGGTGAGCGAACGCTGGCCGGGCCGTCTAACGGTCGAAGAGTTGCACCCACCGATCCCAGGCTATGAATGCCCGCCAAATCATCAACTGGTTGAAGTGGTTGAGAAATTGCTCGGTGCAAAGACCGAAGTGGTGAACTACTGTACTGAAGCACCGTTTATTCAGACGCTATGCCCGACGCTGGTGCTAGGCCCGGGCTCAATCAATCAAGCCCATCAGCCTGATGAATATCTGGAGACGCGTTTTATCAAGCCCACCCGTGAATTGATTACCCAGGTGATTCACCATTTTTGCTGGCATTAAAACGTAGACCGGATAAGGCGCTCGCGCCGCATCCGGCACCGTTACCAAACTCCGGTGCCACAATAATGTCGGATGCGATGCTTGCGCATCTTATCCGACCTACACCTTTGGTGTTATGTATGACGATTTTTTAACATTCCCATAAGTTACGCTTATTTAAAACGTTGTGAATTTAATGGCGTAAATTCCTGCTATTTATTCGTTTGCTGAAGCGATTTCGCAGCATTTGACGTCACCGCTTTTACGTGGCTTTATAAAAGACGACGAAAAGCAAAGCCCGAGCATATTCGCGCCAATGCGACGTGAAGGATACAGGGCTATCAAACGATAAGATGGGTGTCTGGGGTCATATGAACGAACAATATTCCGCATTGCGTAGTAATGTCAGTATGCTCGGCAAAGTGCTGGGAGAAACCATCAAGGATGCGTTGGGAGAACACATTCTTGAACGCGTAGAAACTATCCGTAAGTTGTCCAAATCTTCACGCGCTGGCAATGATGCTAACCGCCAGGAGTTACTCACCACTTTACAAAATTTGTCGAACGACGAGCTGCTGCCCGTTGCGCGTGCGTTTAGTCAGTTCCTGAATCTGGCCAACACTGCCGAGCAATACCACAGCATTTCGCCGAAAGGCGAGGCTGCCAGCAATCCGGAGGTGATCGCCCGCACCCTGCGTAAACTGAAAAACCAGCCGGAACTGAGCGAAGACACCATCAAAAAAGCAGTGGAATCGCTGTCGCTGGAACTGGTCCTCACGGCTCATCCAACCGAAATTACGCGTCGGACACTGATCCACAAAATGGTGGAAGTGAACGCCTGCTTAAAGCAGCTCGATAACAAAGATATCGCCGACTACGAACACCACCAACTGATGCGCCGCCTGCGCCAGCTGATCGCCCAATCATGGCATACCGATGAAATCCGTAAGCTGCGCCCAACTCCGGTTGATGAAGCGAAATGGGGCTTTGCCGTGGTGGAAAACAGCCTGTGGCAAGGCGTACCAAATTACCTGCGCGAACTGAACGAACAACTGGAAGAGAACCTCGGCTATAAGCTGCCGGTCGAATTTGTTCCGGTACGCTTTACCTCGTGGATGGGCGGCGACCGCGACGGCAACCCTAATGTAACCGCTGATATCACCCGCCGTGTCCTGCTGCTCAGTCGCTGGAAAGCCACCGACCTGTTCCTGAAAGATATTCAGGTTCTGGTTTCTGAACTGTCGATGGTTGAGGCCACCCCAGAACTGCTGGCGCTGGTTGGCGAAGAAGGTGCCGCAGAACCGTATCGCTATCTGATGAAAAACCTGCGTTCTCGCCTGATGGCGACACAGGCCTGGCTGGAGGCGCGTCTGAAAGGCGAAGAGCTGCCGAAGCCGGAAGGTCTGCTGACGCAGAATGAAGAACTGTGGGAACCGCTCTATGCTTGCTACCAGTCACTTCAGGCGTGTGGCATGGGGATCATAGCCAACGGCGATCTGCTCGACACCCTGCGCCGCGTGAAATGTTTCGGCGTACCGCTGGTGCGTATTGATATCCGTCAGGAGAGTACCCGCCATACCGAAGCGCTGGGCGAGCTGACCCGCTATCTCGGCATTGGCGATTACGAAAGCTGGTCAGAGGCCGACAAACAGGCGTTCCTGATCCGCGAACTGAACTCCAAACGTCCGCTTCTGCCACGCAACTGGCAACCAAGCGCCGAAACACGCGAAGTGCTTGATACCTGTCAAGTGATTGCCGAAGCGCCGCAAGGCTCTATTGCCGCCTACGTGATCTCGATGGCGAAAACGCCGTCCGACGTACTGGCCGTCCACCTGCTGCTGAAAGAAGCGGGTATTGGATTTGCGATGCCGGTCGCACCGCTGTTTGAAACTCTCGATGACCTGAACAACGCCAACGATGTCATGACCCAACTGCTGAATATCGACTGGTATCGCGGTCTGATTCAGGGCAAACAGATGGTGATGATTGGCTATTCCGACTCAGCAAAAGATGCGGGCGTGATGGCGGCCTCCTGGGCGCAATATCAGGCACAGGACGCGTTAATCAAAACCTGCGAAAAAGCGGGCATTGAACTGACACTGTTCCACGGTCGCGGCGGTTCCATTGGTCGCGGCGGCGCACCAGCCCATGCGGCGCTGCTGTCGCAACCGCCGGGAAGCCTGAAAGGCGGCCTGCGCGTAACCGAGCAGGGCGAGATGATCCGCTTTAAATACGGTCTGCCAGAAATCACCGTTAGCAGCTTGTCGCTGTACACCGGGGCGATTCTGGAAGCCAACCTGCTGCCACCGCCTGAGCCGAAAGAGAGCTGGCGTCGCATTATGGATGAACTGTCAGTCATCTCCTGCGATCTCTACCGTGGCTACGTGCGTGAAAACAAAGACTTTGTCCCTTACTTCCGCTCCGCTACGCCAGAACAGGAACTGGGCAAACTGCCGTTAGGTTCACGCCCGGCGAAACGTCGTCCAACCGGCGGCGTCGAGTCTCTGCGCGCCATTCCGTGGATTTTTGCCTGGACACAAAACCGCCTGATGCTCCCCGCCTGGCTGGGCGCGGGTACGGCGCTGCAAAAAGTGGTGGAAGATGGTAAACAAAGCGAACTGGAAGCCATGTGCCGCGACTGGCCGTTCTTCTCAACGCGTCTCGGCATGCTGGAGATGGTCTTCGCCAAAGCAGACCTGTGGCTGGCGGAATACTATGACCAACGCCTGGTCGACAAAGCACTGTGGCCGTTAGGTAAAGAGTTACGCAATCTGCAAGAAGAAGACATCAAAGTGGTGCTGGCGATTGCCAACGACTCCCATCTGATGGCCGATCTACCGTGGATTGCCGAGTCTATTCAGCTACGAAATATATACACTGACCCGCTGAACGTACTGCAGGCAGAGTTGCTGCATCGTTCGCGCCTGGCAGAAAAAGAAGGACAGGAACCGGATCCCCGCGTCGAACAAGCGTTGATGGTCACTATTGCCGGAATTGCGGCAGGTATGCGTAATACTGGCTAACACCCCTCCTCTATCAACCCTCGTGCAATAGCGCGAGGGTTTTCTGAAATACTTCTGTTCTAACACCTTCGTTTTCAATATATTTCTGTCTGCATTTCACCCAGATTCTGGATATCCCTTCAGATATCCTTAAGGTTTTGTCCTTACATTCGGCGCTATTATCCAAAACGGGTTCTTACTATGCATTCCACTGAAGTCCAGACTAAACCCATTTTTAGCTGGAAAGCCCTGGGTTGGGCACTGCTCTACTTTTGGTTTTTCTCTACCCTGTTACAGGCCATTATTTACATCAGCGGCTACAGCGGCACCAACGGCATTCGCGACTCGCTGCTGTTCAGTTCGCTGTGGTTGATCCCGGTATTCCTCTTTCCGAAGCGGATTAAGATTATCGCAGCAGTAATCGGCGTAATGCTGTGGGCGGCGTCTCTGGCAGCGTTGTGCTACTACGTCATCTACGGTCAGGAGTTCTCGCAGAGCGTTCTGTTTGTGATGTTTGAAACCAACACCAACGAAGCCAGCGAGTATTTAAGCCAGTATTTCAGCCTGAAGATTGTGCTTATCGCGCTGGCCTATACGGCGGTGGCAATTTTGCTGTGGACGCGCCTGCGCCCGGTCTATATTCCAAAGCCGTGGCGTTATATCGTCTCTTTTGCCCTGCTTTATGGTTTGATTCTGCACCCTATCGCCATGAACACGTTTATCAAACACAAGCCGTTTGAGAAAACGTTGGATAATCTGGCATCACGCATGGAACCTGCCGCACCGTGGCAATTTCTGACCGGTTATTATCAGTATCGTCAACAACTTAACTCACTGACGAAGCTACTGAATGAAAATAACGCGTTACCGCCACTGGCTAATTTCAAAGACGAATCGGGTAACGAACCGCGCACCTTAGTACTGGTGATTGGCGAATCGACCCAGCGTGGACGCATGAGCCTGTACGGCTATCCGCGTGAAACCACGCCGGAACTGGATGCGCTGCATAAAACCGATCCGAACCTGACCGTGTTCAATAACGTGGTTACGTCTCGTCCGTACACCATTGAAATCCTGCAACAGGCGCTGACCTTTGCCAACGAAAAGAACCCGGACCTGTATCTGACACAGCCGTCACTGATGAACATGATGAAACAGGCAGGTTATAAAACCTTCTGGATAACCAACCAGCAGACGATGACTGCCCGCAACACCATGTTGACGGTATTTTCGCGCCAGACCGACAAGCAGTACTACATGAACCAGCAACGTACACAGAGTGCGCGTGAATACGACACCAACGTGCTGAAGCCGTTCCAGGAAGTGCTGAAGGACCCTGCGCCGAAGAAACTGATCATCGTTCATCTGCTGGGTACGCATATCAAATACAAATACCGTTACCCGGAAAATCAGGGCAAGTTTGATGGCAATACCGATCATGTTCCGCCGGGATTAAGCGCAGAAGAGCTGGAGTCATATAACGACTATGACAACGCTAACCTGTACAACGATCATGTGGTTGCCAGCCTGATTAAAGACTTTAAAGCAGCAGACCCGAACGGTTTCCTGGTTTACTTCTCTGACCACGGTGAAGAGGTTTACGACACGCCGCCACACAAAACTCAGGGGCGTAACGAAGATAACCCAACGCGCCATATGTACACCATTCCGTTCCTGCTGTGGACGTCGGAAAAATGGCAGGCGACTCATCCGCGTGATTTCTCGCAGGATGTTGATCGTAAATACAGCCTGGCGGAACTGATCCACACCTGGTCGGATTTGGCAGGTTTATCTTACGACGGTTACGATCCAACCCGTTCGGTGGTGAATCCGCAGTTCAAAGAAACTACCCGCTGGATTGGTAACCCGTATAAGAAAAATGCGCTGATCGATTACGACACTCTGCCGTATGGCGATCAGGTGGGTAATCAGTAATTATCAGCCAGATGCTATTTGCCGGATAAGGCGTTCACGCCGCATCCGGCAATACAAGGCGACTGAAACTGCCACAATGTTTACATCGAACTCCCATCAGGCCACACTTTTCAGGTGGCCTTTTTTTATAATGCCAGTTACTGTTTTCCCGTCTACATACCTAAGGGAATAACATGTATCACGACGTCAGCTATCTGCTCTCCCGCCTGATAAACGGCCCGCTGTCGCTGCGCCAGATTTACTTTGCCAGCAGCAACGGTCCGGCGCCCGATCTTGCGTATCAGGTCGATTTTCCACGGCTGGAAATTGTGCTGGAAGGTGAGTTTGTTGATACCGGCGCTGGAGCAACGTTAGTTCCCGGCGATGTGCTGTACGTTCCCGCTGGCGGCTGGAATTTCCCACAATGGAAAACACCCGCGACCACCTTTAGTGTGCTGTTTGGCAAACAGCAACTCGGCTTCAGCGTCGTGCAATGGGATGGCAAACAGTATCAAAATCTGGCGAAGCAGCACGTCGCCCGACGCGGCCCGCGCATTGGTTCTTTTCTGCTACAAACGCTCAATGAAATGCAAATGCAGCCACAGGAGCAGCAAACGGCAAGGCTTATCGTCGCCAGCCTGCTTAGCCACTGCCGCGATTTGCTTGGCAGCCAAATCCAGACCGCCTCACGCAGCCAGGCTCTATTCGAAGCTATTCGTGATTATATCGACGAACGCTATGCCTCCGCGCTTACCCGCGAATCTGTCGCACAGGCATTCTATATTTCGCCAAATTACCTCTCGCATCTGTTTCAAAAAACGGGGGCCATTGGTTTTAACGAATACCTGAATCACACGCGACTGGAGCACGCTAAAACGTTATTGAAAGGGTATGACCTGAAGGTAAAAGAGGTGGCGCACGCCTGCGGCTTTGTCGACAGCAACTACTTCTGCCGTCTGTTTCGTAAAAATACCGAACGCTCGCCGTCGGAATATCGTCGGCAGTACCACAGCCAACTGACAGAAAAACCAACTACTCCAGAATAAGATGGGTTTGCTGCGGCGCAGAAAGCACTTTGCGCACCGCGCTCATCACCCGCTGCGGCTCACGCAGGAACGCGTAGATACTGCATTGCACGTAGCGACAATGTTCAAATCGCTCGGCACCGGAAAGCTCAATATCCGTAATCAACAGCGCGACATCCGCCCGGCGGATATCCTCGTCCGCTAAACGATTCTCCGTTCCCAGCGCGCCCTGGGTTTCAATGCTGACGCCCCACTTCTCTATCTGACATAATTTTTCCAGCCGTTCCGCCGCCATATAAGTATGCGCCACGCCGCTCACGCAGGCGGTTACTGCCACCAGGTATGCCATTTTAACCTCCCACGGTAACCTGAAATCCGGCCCGTTCTGCCATTTCGCGCATTGTTGCCACATCGACTGACGACGGCGCAGAAACCTCTTTCATCGACCATGTTTTCCCCAGCAGGCGGTATTTCGGCTCGCCGTACTGATGAAACGGTAACAGATGAATTTGCCTGATATTCAGCGGGATCAGCACGTCCAGCGCCTGCTGCATATTCTCCCGGCTGAGTGTGAAACCGGGGATCAGCGGCAAACGCGGGATCACGTTGACACCCTCACTCACCAGCAAACGCAGGTTCTCCAGTACGCGTGGCAGGTTCATCTTCACCACATCCCGCGCCTGAGTCGGGTCCATAATTTTTAAATCGAACAACACTTCATCGCACAATGCCGCCAGCGGGAGCAGCTTGCTGGCTGGCGCGTCTCCGGCAGTTTCGATGGCGCATGACACGCCCCACAGCCGCAGTCGTTGCAAAAAACGGGTAGCAAACTCCGCCTGCATCAACACTTCGCCACCAGAAAGCGTGACGCCGCCACCGGACGTGCGAAAGAAAATGTCATCTTTCATCACTTCCCGTTCCAGAGCGTCAAGGCTGATATCGCGACCAATCCGTTCAAACGCCCCGGAGGGGCATTCATCCGCATCGCGCAAACATTTCGCGCAGTGCAGACATTTCGCCTCTCTGCGCACCGTCTGGATTTTGCCGGAGATCGACTCCGGATTAGCACACCACGGGCAAAGATGCGGGCAGCCTTTAAAAAAAACCACCGTGCGAATGCCCTCGCCGTCATTCAGCGAATAACGCTGAATGTTGAAAATGCGCGCCACATCATCGCGGCGCGTTTCCACAACGTTACAGCTGATGCGCTGTCCGGCGGATGATGTCATCCTGGATCTCCTTCGACAGTTCGACAAAGAAGGCGCTGTATCCGGCAACGCGTACCACCAGCCCCGCATAGTCCTGCGGGCGTAATTGGGCTTCACGTAACGTGTCGGCATTCACCACGTTAAACTGAACATGCTGCAACTTAAGCTGGGTAAATGCCCGTAAGAAGTCAGCCAGTTTGCGTAATCCCGCGTCACCTTCCAGGGTAGCTGGAGTGAATTTCACGTTCAGCAACGTCCCGTTAGAAAGCAGCGTGTTATCGAGCTTACTGACGGACTTCAGTACCGCCGTTGGTCCTTGCCCATCCTGGCCCAGCATGGGTGACAAGCCGCCGTCTGCCAGTTGTTCTCCGGCAAAACGACCGTCTGGCGTCGCACCAACCACCGATCCCAACGGGACATGAGCAGAAACGGTATACGATCCCGGCGTGAAGTAACCACCACGCGGGTTCTGGTATTTTTCCACTTCTTTGCAGTAATGGCGCAACAGCTCGGCGCTGATGTTATCCACCTCGTCGATATCGTTACCGTATTTCTCGAAGCGATTAATTAAGCGAGCGCGGACTTTTTCGCCTTCTGGCGTTGCGAAGTTCGCTTTTAATACCGACAACAATTCGTCAAAACTTAAACGCTGTTGATCAAAAACCATCCCTTTCAACGCATGGAGAGAATCACTCAGGTTGGCGATACCGATCCCCTGTACACCGGAGAAGTTATAACGCGCGCCGCCATCGGTAATATCGCGACCTTTTTCCAGACAATCGCTGATAAAAGACGAGAGCAGCGGTACAGGTGCCCAGTCGCGATGGCCGATATCACAAATATTGCTGCCTTCAACCATCAGGGTGATGTAGTGGCTGATCTTGGCGCGGATCTGTTCCAGCAAACCGTCATAGCTCAGCGCGGCATTGCCTTCATTCTCATGCAGGCAGATTTCCATCACTTTCAGCAGGTTAAACATCGCGATGTCGTGCAGACCGTAGGTTCTGCCAGGAATAGATAATTCCACGCAGCCCACCACTGAATAATCGCGCGCATCTTCCAGCGAAACGCCACGGTTGAGGAATGCGGGCACCACCACTTCATCGTTGAAGATTTGCGGAATACCGGTGCCGAGGCGAATGGTTTCTGCGGTTTTCATCAGGAACGGCGTGTCGATCAAGGCGTTAGTGCGCACGCCCAGGTTCGGTTGCGGCAACTGCACGCTCTGATAGGCATCAAGACAAAGGAACGAAAGTACGTTCACTGCGCTACGTCCGTTCTCGGTTAACCCGCCGAGTAGTGCGGTATAACCTGTCGGGAAACCTGCGAAATAACGCGCGCTGCTGGTAGAACGTAACAGTACGATGTCGTTGCATTTCACCCATAAAGATTCGAGCAGTTCTTTCAGGAACGCCGGATCTTCGCCCTGGGTTAATGATGTCTGATAGAACGGCAACATATACTGGTCGAAGCGCCCCAGCGACAGCGAACTAGCGTTGGATTCGTATTGCAGGATGATGTTCATGTACCAGAACAACTGGCACGCCTGCCAGAACGTCTGCGGCTTATGTTCGGCATTATGGCGGGAGATCTCCGCAATAGTCAGCAGTTCTTCGCGACGCTGGGCATCTGTGCAGTTTGCCGCCATCGTTTCCGCCAGTTCGGCGTAACGCAAAATGTGTTTCTGCGAGGCTTCGAGCAGTAACAGCGCAGCCTGATAAAAGTGATTCTCCGGCTGTTGCTGGCAATGTTGCTGCATCTGCGCCACCAGCTCACCCAGCCCGTGATTCAGCAGGCGCGGGTAATCAATAATAATGTGTCCCTGGCCTTTATCCGTCTGGTTGATGCTAAAAATCTGCGTGCTGGTCGCGGCTTTTACTTCATCCGTCATCTGCCCGTTGATGAAATCTTTCATCGAACGTTTTTCCCAGTACGGGAACAACTCTTCGCGGTAGATACGTTTATCTTCTTCGCTAATGGCGAAGCGGTCTTGCGGGCGCGTCGGGAACTGATCCAACTCTTTCAGCAACCAGTAAGGGTCCATTTCCGGCGACATAATCCCGGCGCGCGGTTTTACGGTGCGGTTACCGGCAATCAGTTCTTCATCACGAATCGAAATTTCAACATGTTCAAGGATATACGCTGTTGCTCTCGCCCGACGCAATATCACCGGCTCGCCTTCAGTTTGCCGATGACTGGCAGTGTAAAGCAGCGCACGCTCCAGCGAGATTTCACGGGTATTGGAAAACAATGCAGTTTTAAGGCGAGAGATACGATTCGTCATGAGGAACTCCTGTAGGGAAAAACAAGCCCGCCGTTTCAGGCGGGCTAAAAACTCAAGCAGTCTGTGCCAGATGGGCTTCGATTTTGTTCATGATGGCGTCAGCACGTTTTACCGCATCGCTGATGTTGACGCGCACGATGGTCTTGCCAGCAAAACGCTCTTCAAACTTGATGCCGATATCTTTGGTCAGAATCACCATATCGGCGCTCGCCACGTCTTCCGCAGTCAGTTCGTTTTCCAGACCAATCGACCCCTGGGTTTCTACTTTCACTTCCCAGCCTTTCGCTTTCGCGGCACTTTCCAGCGCCTCTGCCGCCATATAGGTATGGGCAACACCTGAAGGACATGCGGTTACTGCAATAATTTTCGTCATGGCTCGTTCCTCAATTAATTAATTTCAAAATCCAGATCCAGGTCGTCTTCCTTCTCATCAGTCGAAGACCCATTTTTACGCGCCAGACTTTTCAGCACGTTAACGCAGATAGCCGTTGCTACAGCCCCAACAGCCACTGCCGCGATGTAACCCAACTTGCCTTCAACCACCGGCAGCACAATCAGACCACCCCAGCCTGCATAGCACTGCGCACCTACCATTGCTGCGGTCACCGTGCCACAGACAGTCCCTACCATAATGGAAGGAATGACACGCAACGGATCGGCGGCAGCGAAAGGAATCGCCCCTTCGGTGACGCCAACACAGCCCATTACCAGCGCCGCTTTACCGGTTTCGCGCTCTTCTGCGGAGAAATTTTTACGACCAATCAGCGTTGCCAGCCCCATGCCCAGCGGCGGAACACAGATCCCCACGGCAGCAATTGCCACCACGGTATAAACACCCTGAGCGACGCAAATCAGCATAAACGCATAGGCCACTTTGTTAACCGGGCCGCCCATATCGAACGCCAGCATCAGCCCCATAATCACCGCCAGCATCACCACGCTGCCTTGCTGCATACCCTGAAGCCACTGAGTCAGGCTGTTAGTCAACGCGCCTACCGGCTCGCCCAGCCCCCACATCATGACGCCAGCGGTAATTAAGGTACCGACGATCGGAATAATGAAGATAGGCATCACCGAGCGCAGAACTTTATGCACCGGGATTTTCTTCAGGTAATGCACCACAATGCCGCCGATGATCCCGGCGATCAGCGCACCAAAGAAGCCCGCACCAAAGCTGTTACCAACCCAGGCACCGATAGCACACGGGGCCAGCGCAGAACGTTCTGCAATGGAATAACCGATGTAAGCGGCGAGGAAAGGCACCATCAGCGTCAAACCTGCAACGCCGATATCAAACAGTTTTTTCAGATTCGGATCGGCTACGGCATCCGGCACTGCGCCTTTGCCATACAACATGACGGAAACCGCCAGCAAAATACCGCCCGATACCACGAAGGGAATCATGTGTGAAACGCCCGTCATTAAGTGCTGACGAGTGTTTTTCAGGATCTGTACCAACTCATTCATAAGTCGCTCCCAGGCTTACCCAAGCCTATGTCCATATTTTTTGATGGGAGAAACAATAGGCAATCGCAAGCAGGTCAAACAGTGGATAAAAAGGCCATTTACTGGACTTTTGTAATGTCAGTACAAAAATGCGATCCGCCTCATAACTTGCGTTAACTCGGAATCATGCCGGAATGGCGCGTCTTGTGAGACGCGTCGCAAATTGGCGGTTACATTACATTTGTCCAGCTTTTGGCAGATTTGTCACATGGCAGGTCGTTGCCATGCGCTCTTATCCTGTAAACAGAAAACCGTACCGGGAGAGAGGCAATGGCCCTGATTGTGGAATTTATTTGTGAGCTGCCTAACGGCGTACATGCGCGTCCGGCAAGCCACGTTGAAACGCTGTGTAATACTTTTTCATCTCAAATTGAGTGGCATAACCTGCGTACTGACCGTAAAGGCAACGCCAAAAGCGCCCTGGCGCTGATTGGCACCGATACACTGGTGGGCGATAACTGCCAGTTACTGATTTCCGGGGCTGACGAACAAGCAGCACACCAGCGCTTGAGCCAGTGGTTACGTGATGAATTCCCCCACTGCGATGCGCCGCTGGCAGAAGTTAAATCTGACGAGCTGGAGCCGCTGCCGGTTTCACTCACTAATTTGAATCCGCGCATTATTCGCGCCCGCACCGTATGTAGCGGTAGCGCAGGCGGCACGCTGACGCCAATTTCATCGTTAGATCTCAACGCACTGGGTAATCTTCCCGCCGCCAAAGGTGTGGACGCTGAGCAATCCGCGCTGGAAAACGGCCTGACGCTGGTGATGAAAAACATTGAGTTTCGTCTGCTGGATAGCGACGGTGCTACCAGCGCGATTCTGGAAGCGCACCGCTCGCTGGCTGGCGACACGTCCCTGCGCGAACATTTACTGGCAGGCGTTAGCGAGGGATTAAGCTGCGCCGAAGCGATTGTTGCCAGCGCGAATCACTTTTGCGAAGAGTTCGCCCGTTCCAGCAGTAGCTACCTGCAAGAGCGTGCGCTGGATGTGCGCGACGTGTGCTTCCAGCTACTCCAGCAAATCTACGGTGAACAACGCTTTCCGGCGCCAGGTAAACTGACACATCCCGCTATTTGTATGGCGGATGAACTGACCCCCAGCCAGTTCCTCGAACTGGATAAAAATCACCTCAAAGGATTGTTGCTCAAAAGCGGCGGCACCACCTCACACACGGTAATTCTTGCTCGTTCGTTCAACATTCCGACGCTGGTTGGTGTGGATATCGATGCCCTTACCCCGTGGCAGCAACAAACGATTTATATCGACGGCAACGCCGGGGCAATTGTGGTTGAGCCAGGGGAAGCCGTAGCCCGTTATTATCAGCAAGAAGCCCGCGTACAGGACGCTCTGCGTGAGCAACAGCGTGTCTGGCTGACCCAGCAAGCGCGTACCGCTGACGGTATCCGTATCGAAGTCGCGGCGAACATCGCCCACTCCGTGGAAGCGCAGGCCGCATTTGGCAATGGTGCGGAAGGCGTTGGTTTGTTCCGCACTGAAATGCTCTATATGGATCGCACCAGTGCACCGGGCGAAAGCGAGCTGTACAACATTTTTTGTCAGGCGCTGGAGTCCGCCAACGGGCGCAGCATTATTGTGCGCACTATGGATATTGGCGGTGACAAACCCGTTGATTATCTGAACATTCCGGCAGAAGCTAACCCGTTCCTCGGTTATCGCGCGGTGCGTATTTATGAAGAATACGCCTCGCTGTTCACCACACAACTACGCTCGATCCTGCGCGCCTCTGCTCACGGCAGCCTGAAAATCATGATCCCGATGATCTCTTCAATGGAAGAGATCTTATGGGTGAAAGAAAAACTGGCAGAAGCCAAACAGCAGCTACGTAACGAACACATTCCGTTTGATGAGAAGATCCAGCTCGGCATTATGCTGGAAGTGCCATCGGTGATGTTCATCATCGATCAATGCTGCGAAGAGATTGATTTCTTTAGTATCGGCAGTAATGACCTGACGCAGTATCTGCTGGCGGTGGATCGCGATAACGCTAAGGTTACTCGTCACTACAACAGCCTGAATCCGGCATTCTTGCGGGCGCTCGATTACGCCGTGCAGGCGGTGCATCGCCAGGGGAAATGGATTGGTCTGTGCGGAGAACTGGGGGCGAAAGGTTCCGTGCTGCCGTTGCTGATTGGTTTAGGTCTGGATGAACTCAGCATGAGCGCACCGTCAATTCCGGCAGCGAAAGCGCGAATGGCACAGCTTGATAGCCGCGAATGCCGCCAGTTGCTCAACCAGGCAATGGCCTGCCGAACTTCGCTGGAAGTGGAACACCTGCTGGCGCAATTCCGTATGACGCAACAGGACGCACCGCTGGTCACCGCCGAATGCATCACGCTGGAAAGTGACTGGCGCAGCAAAGAAGAAGTGCTCAAAGGCATGACCGATAACCTGCTGCTGGCGGGCCGCTGCCGCTATCCGCGTAAACTGGAAGCCGACTTGTGGGCACGCGAGGCCGTTTTCTCTACCGGTCTGGGCTTTAGTTTCGCCATTCCACACAGCAAATCAGAACACATTGAGCAATCCACCATCAGCGTAGCGCGTCTGCAAGCGCCGGTGCGCTGGGGCGATGATGAAGCGCAATTCATCATTATGTTAACGCTGAACAAACACGCCGCGGGCGATCAGCATATGCGCATTTTCTCGCGTCTCGCTCGTCGCATCATGCACGAAGAATTCCGTAACGCGCTGGTTAACGCCGCCTCTGCCGACGCTATCGCCAGCCTGCTGCAACATGAACTGGAACTGTAAAAGGAAACATCATGGAACTGTATCTGGACACCGCTAACGTCGCAGAAGTCGAACGTCTGGCACGCATATTCCCCATTGCCGGGGTAACAACTAACCCGAGCATTATCGCTGCCAGCAAGGAGTCCATCTGGGAAGTGCTGCCGCGTCTGCAAAAAGCGATTGGTGATGAAGGCATTCTGTTTGCTCAGACCATGAGCCGCGACGCGCAGGGGATGGTGGAGGAAGCGAAGCGCCTGCGCGACGTTATTCCGGGCATTGTGGTGAAAATTCCGGTAACCTCAGAAGGTCTGGCAGCAATTAAATTGTTGAAAAAAGAGGGTATTACTACACTTGGCACCGCAGTGTACAGCGCCGCGCAAGGATTGCTGGCCGCGCTGGCAGGGGCAAAATACGTTGCTCCCTATGTAAATCGCGTGGACGCTCAGGGCGGAGACGGCATTCGTACCGTCCAGGAGCTGCAAGCGTTACTGGAAATGCACGCGCCAGAAAGCATGGTGCTGGCTGCCAGCTTTAAAACACCACGTCAGGCGCTGGATTGTTTGTTGGCAGGATGTGAATCCATCACACTGCCCTTAGATGTAGCGCAACAAATGCTCAACACCCCTGCGGTAGAGTCGGCTATAGAGAAGTTCGAGCACGACTGGAATGCCGCATTTGGCACTACTCATCTCTAAAGGAGCAATTATGGACCGCATTATTCAATCACCGGGTAAATACATCCAGGGCGCTGATGTCATTAATCGCCTGGGCGAATACCTGAAGCCGCTGGCAGAACGTTGGTTGGTTGTTGGCGATAAATTTGTATTAGGTTTTGCTCAGGCAACCGTCGAGCAAAGCTTTAAAGATGCCGGGCTGGTTGTTGAAATCGCCCCCTTTGGCGGTGAATGTTCGCAAAATGAGATCGATCGTCTGCGCGGCATTGCCGAAACGGCACAGTGTGGCGCGATTCTCGGTATTGGCGGCGGTAAAACCCTTGATACCGCCAAAGCACTGGCGCATTTCATGGGTGTTCCGGTAGCAATCGCACCGACCATCGCTTCTACCGACGCGCCGTGCAGTGCGTTGTCTGTTATTTACACCGATGATGGTGAATTTGACCGCTATCTGCTGCTGCCAAATAACCCGAATATGGTCATTGTCGATACTAAAATCGTCGCGGGCGCACCTGCGCGTCTGTTAGCAGCGGGTATTGGTGATGCGCTGGCGACCTGGTTTGAAGCGCGTGCATGCTCTCGTAGCGGCGCGACCACCATGGCGGGCGGTAAGTGTACTCAGGCGGCGCTGGCGCTGGCTGAACTGTGCTACAACACCCTGCTGGAAGAAGGCGAAAAAGCGATGCTTGCCGCCGAACAGCATGTAGTGACTCCGGCGCTGGAGCGCGTGATTGAAGCGAACACCTATTTGAGCGGCGTTGGTTTTGAAAGCGGTGGTTTGGCGGCGGCACACGCGGTGCATAACGGCCTGACCGCTATCCCAGATGCGCATCACTATTATCACGGTGAAAAAGTGGCATTCGGTACGCTGACGCAGCTGGTTCTGGAAAACGCGCCGGTTGAGGAAATCGAAACCGTAGCCGCACTTAGCCATGCGGTAGGTTTGCCAATAACTCTCGCTCAACTGGATATTAAAGAAGATGTCCCGGCGAAAATGCGAATTGTGGCAGAAGCAGCATGTGCAGAAGGTGAAACCATTCACAACATGCCTGGCGGCGCGACGCCAGATCAGGTTTACGCCGCACTGCTGGTAGCCGACCAGTACGGTCAGCGTTTCCTGCAAGAGTGGGAATAACCTATGTCAAACTCCCGGTTTGTCCGGGAGTTTGAACGCAAAATAGCCTGATGCGCTACGCTTATGTGGCCTATCTAATCTCTGCAATATATTGAATTTGCGTGTTTTTGTAGGCCAAATAAGGCGTTCACGTCGCATCCGGCACTCTGTGCCAGTAATCTGAAACTCCCACGTTGATTGGGAGTTTTTTTATCCGCTTCTGGACATTTTCTCCACAGAACAATCGTTAGCCCGGAAGGTCGAATCTGTGACTCTTATTTTCACGGATGAAACAGATGAAAGCTTCACTGGCGCTGGTCAGCCTGCTAACGGCATTTACCAGCCCCCCCTTAAAATCTCCCGCCGTTCCACCAGCCGTGGTACCAATCCAGGCCAACACCAATCTTGCCATCGCGGACGGTGCCAGACAGCAAATTGGCAGCACGCTATTTTACGATCCGGCGTATGTGCAGCTTACCTATCCTGGCGGTGATGTCCCGCAAGAACGCGGCGTATGTTCCGATGAGGTGATCCGCGCCTTGCGCAGCCAGAAGGTCGATTTGCAGAAACTGGTTCACGAAGATATGGCGAAGAATTTTGCCGATTATCCGCAAAAGTGGAAGTTAAAGCGCCCGGACAGCAACATCGATCACCGTCGGGTGCCTAATCTGGAAACCTGGTTTACCCGCCACGATAAAACACGCCCCACCAGCAAAAACGCTGGTGACTATCAAGCGGGCGATATTGTCTCCTGGCGACTGGACAACGGGCTGGCACATATTGGGGTAGTTTCAGATGGCTTCGCCCGCGACGGTACGCCGCTGGTGATACATAACATTGGCGCGGGCGCGCAGGAAGAAGATGTGCTGTTTAGCTGGCGGATTGTGGGGCACTATCGCTATTTTGTTAAATAAGAGCTCGCCCCACATGAAGAAAAAATTCAGATCCTTTTTACACTGACGGCTTCTTTTTTCTTACGGCTCACCAGCGCCAATGCCAGCACAATCAGCACAATACCGCTACCTTCAACCGCACCAGGATTCTCACCGAGCAGCCACCAGGAAAAGAGTACGCCGCAAACGGGAACGGCCAGTGTGCTTAAACTGGCAATACTGGCAGGCAAGTTTTTCAATACAAACAACCATAAGCTCCACGCCAGCGCCGTCGCCAGAATTGCACTGTAGGCCAGCGCCCAGAACACGGTGGGCTGCCAGTCAATTTCACGTTGCGGCACCAGCCAGGCGACCACGCTCATCACCAGCGCCGCATACAGCATCTGCCAGGATGTTAACGACAATAGATCCACGCGCGGATGACGGGCGTAAAGGCGTTTAGCGACAATGGCGCTCGCCCCCCAACTGACGCCGGAGAGGATCGCCAGCATGGCGCTTTTCATCGAAGAGAAATCGAGTTGCCACGGCTGCAACACCAAAAATAAACCGAAAGCGGCAATCAGAATCGCGAAATATTGCCCACGTCGCAGGCGTTCACCGAGAAACAACGCGGCGAAAATCACCACCCAGAACGGCATGGTATAGCTCAGGATCGCCACTTTCCCCGCTCCACCGCTGACCAGCGCCCACTGCGCCAAGCCAACCATCCCGCAGGTTTGTAACAGGGCAATGGCTAAGGTGTATTTAAACGGCGTCGGGCGCATTCCGCGACCACGTAACAAAAGAACGATGAATAAAACGAGAGCGCCGAAAATGCAGCGTAAGGCGGTGAAGTCGAAGGCACCGATGTAGCTGGTGACTTGCTTCATGAAAATCCAGCTATAACTCCAGATAAGTGTGAGCGCAACCAGGCCACTGATTGCCAGTGGGTTGCTCTTTCCTGCGGCAGACATGAGAGATCCAGTGTGTAGTTTTCCTGTGGACACTATACGCCGGTAAAGAAACTTCAGCGACTGCCTGAAAGGCAGTCGCTGAAGAAGGTCAGATTACAGCAGGTCGAAACGGTCGAGGTTCATCACTTTCACCCATGCTGCCACGAAGTCTTTAACAAATTTCTCGTGGGCATCGCTGCTGGCGTAAACTTCTGCCAGTGCACGCAGAACGGAGTTAGAACCAAATACCAGGTCCGCACGGCTAGCGGTGTATTTCACTTCACCCGTTTCACGATCACGGCCTTCGAACAGCTCTTTCGATTCGTCGGTCGCTTTCCACTCGTAGCGCATATCCAGCAAGTTCACAAAGAAGTCATTGCTCAATACGCCCACACGGTCAGTGAAGACACCGTTTTTGCTGCCATCGAAGTTGGCGCCCAGCACACGCATCCCGCCCACCAGCACAGTCATTTCTGGTGCAGTCAGCGTCAGTTGCTGCGCTTTATCGATCAGCAGTGATTCAGTGGTAGCCTCGCCCGACGCAGCGCGATAGTTACGGAAACCATCAGCAACAGGTTTGAGCAGCTCGAACATCTCGATATCCGTCTGATCCTGACGTGCATCTACGCGGCCAGGTGTGAACGGAACACTGATGCTGATACCCGCAGCACTCGCCGCTTTTTCGACACCAACAACACCGGCGAGAACAATAATGTCAGCGAGTGAAGCCGTGTGTGAGGATTTATAGATCCCCTCCAGCACCGGCAATGCGCGTGCTGCTGCGGCATTAACCTCCCAGTCGCGCTGCGGAGCTAATGCCAGACGCGCACCGTTGGCACCGCCACGTTTATCCCCACCGCGGAAGGTGGAGGCAGAAGCCCAGGCAACAGAAACCAGCTCGCTCACAGAGAGACCAGACTCAGCAATCGCCGTCTTCAGGTTAAGGATATCTTCCTCGCTCGGGTTGAAGAACGCATGTGGCAGCGGATCTTGCCAGATCAGATCTTCTTTCGGCACTTCCGGTCCGATGTAACGAGATTTCGGCCCCATATCCCTGTGCGTCAGTTTGAACCACGCACGGGCAAAGGCTTCGTTGAACGCTTGCGGATCGTCAAGGAAGCGACGTGAAATCTTCTCAAACTCTGGATCAAAACGCAGCGTCAGGTCAGTGACCAGCATCGTCGGCTTACGTTTCTTCGACGGATCGAACGGATCCGGGATAATTTCCGGTGCATCTACAGCTTCAAACTGGATGGCGCCTGCCGGGCTACGAGTCTGTACCCACTCATACTTGAACAGGTTTTCGAAGAAATAGTTGCTCCACTGGGTCGGCGTCTGGGTCCAGACCACTTCCAGACCTGACGTAATGGCATCAGCACCGACACCGGAACCAAAATCACTTTTCCAGCCTAAGCCCTGGTTTTCGATCGGGGCCGCTTCTGGATCAGGACCTACGTGCGTTGCCGGGCCTGCGCCGTGAGTTTTACCTAACGTATGACCACCCGCGATCAGCGCAACGGTTTCTTCGTCGTTCATCCCCATATTGCCAAATGTCGCGCGAATAGCTGCAGCCGCAGAAAGCGGTTCGCCACTGGCATTTGGTCCTTCCGGGTTAACGTAAATCAGCCCCATTTCGGTTGCTGCTAATGGGCGTTTTGCCAGTTCTTCCGGGTTACGGTGGGCAAGCCAGGTTTTTTCATCACCCCAGTTAACATCCAGATCCGGTTCCCAGACGTCTTCACGACCGGCACCAAAACCGAAGGTACGGAAACCGGAGTTTTCCAGCGCCACGTTACCCGCGAGGATAAACAGGTCGGCCCAGGAGATTTTCTGACCATATTTTTGTTTGATTGGCCACAACAGACGACGCGCTTTATCCAGGCTGACGTTATCCGGCCAGGAGTTGAGCGGTGCAAAACGTTGCTGACCACGACCCGCGCCGCCACGACCATCAATTGAACGGTAAGTCCCCGCGCCGTGCCAGGCCATACGAATAAACAGGCCAGCGTAGCTGCCCCAGTCTGCTGGCCACCACGGTTGAGACTCTGTCAGCAGATCTTTCAGATCTTTTTTCAGGCCGTAGTAATCTAGCTTGCTAAATTCTTTGCGGTAGTCGAAGTCCTCACCCAGTGGGTTAGAACGGTTAGAATGTTGGTTTAACAGGTCAACACGGAGTTGTTTTGGCCACCAGTCATGAGTGGTTGTTCCCGCACCGGCGCTCTGGTCATGACCGCCATGATGGAACGGGCATTTTCCGGCTGCTGTTGTGTTATGGATATCGTCTGACGTGCTCATCAATATACTCCCTCTACAGTGTTACCCTTACGATACACAGCGTTAGAGAGAAGTTATAATTGAATTAATCCACGGATGCGATAGTTGGGATCTTACATATCATTAGTTAAAGAGATGTAGATCAAATTGATCTTAAATAAGCCTTTTTGATTATGTCCGATTACGGACAAATACCTTATAAAAAAGGGTTTTATCCCTGTTTTCTCTCTGTTCTTTTAAGGAATGAAGGAGAAAAAGCGAGTCAATAGTTTTACTTGTCTGCCCCCTCGCTTCGAGGAGGCATTTTGTGCTTTGTTTTAATTTTGTGATCACCGTGTGATTTTTACAGAAACCAAAGCACTTATAAACCAGGTCGAACACCCAGCGTATGGCAAATCGCGTAACTCATTTCAGCGCGGTTAAGCGTATAGAAGTGGAAATCTTTCACCCCTTCACGGCTTAAAATCTTCACCATATCCATCGCAATATTCGCACCCACCAGCTTGCGGGTTTCGGCGTCATCATCCAGACCATCAAACATTTGCGCCATCCACACCGGAATGCGTACGTTGGTCATGTCAGCAAATTTCTTCGCCTGTTTAAAGTTAGAGACGGGCAAAATGCCAGGAATAATTTCCACATCGATACCCGCCGAAACGCAGCGATCACGAAAACGCAGGTAGCTTTCGACATCAAAGAAGAATTGGGTAATTGCGCGATTGGCGCCGGCGTCCACTTTGCGTTTCAGGTTAAGCAAATCCGCCTGGGCGCTTTTCGCTTCCGGATGCACCTCCGGATACGCCGCCACGGAGATATCGAAATCCGCGACGTCTTTTAACAGCGTCACCAGGTCAGAGGCATACATTTCCGGCTTACCGCTTCCCGGCGGCAGGTCGCCACGCAGCGCCACGATATGGCGAATACCGTTATTCCAGTAATCGCGGGCGATGGTCCGCAGCTCGTCAGGCGTCGCATCAATGCAGGTGAGATGCGGTGCAGCCTCCAGACCAGTACGGTCTTTAATGCCTTTAATGATGCTGTGCGTACGGTCGCGCTCGCCGGAGTTTGCGCCATAGGTCACTGAAACAAATTTCGGTTTCAGGCTACTAAGACGATCGATGGAGTTCCACAGGGTCTGCTCCATTTCACTGGTACGCGGCGGGAAAAATTCGAACGAAACATTAATCTGCCCCTGGACTTCGGCCAGGCTCTGATTCAGGGCATCCCGCTGGCTGGCGTGAAAAAAGCTCATACCTTACCTCATCAATCGCTTGTAGTTATATGTTGTGTTGTGAACATCTATCCATTTAGACGTCCAGATGTAAAGATGAAGGAAAAGCCGAGGGGCGTCAACCGAAAAATGCCCCATGATGGTGAGGAATAATCAGTGAAGATGAATTTTCTTCATTTGAATGTGAGGGTAAATGGGTTCTCTCACATTATCGCGCGCGAAGTAATGAATAAACGGATAAGCCATCGGCTTCAAATTTATTTAAATAAGAGTTAATTAATATGCTCGTCTGTGTTAGCTGGACACTTATTTAAATAAAACAAATAGATACCATAATTTGCATTCAATACTGCATGTTTATTATTTGAACTACTTCAAACTATTAACAATTTCTCCAAAATTATGTTGCAGAGCAATTATGCATCCCCCACGATAAGTAGAACGTTCTACTAGAACGTTCTACTTATACAAAAAAAGACTAATTCGCGCAGATTTATGCGCTATTCGGGGGAAATCAGCATGAATCTGATGTCGAGTTTCGTGAAGTCACTTTCTAAATTGTCGATGATTGGTCGCGCCCTAATGCTGCCAATTTCGCTTCTGCCTGCCGCTGGGCTGTTACTGGCGTTCGGAGATAAATTCCATTTGCCGTTGATGATGAATGCAGGCGGCATTATTTTTGATAACTTGCCGATGCTTTTTGCTATCGGTTCCGCCGTAGGGCTGGCTTCTGAATCAGGAATTGCGGCGTTATCCGCAGCCGTTTCCGTTTTTGTCACCAATATCACCATCAGCACCGTACTTAGCATCACGCCAGAAATGGCCGGGCAAGGCGGCAAATACGCGATGGTGGTGGGTATCCCTACATTGCAAATGGGCGTTTTTGGCGGCCTGATATGCGGGATCCTGGCGGCGTGGTGTTACAACCGTTTTCATACCATGCAATTGCCAGAATTCCTTGGTTTTTTCTCCGGGAAACGCTTTGTCGCTATCGCGACGGCTTTTCTCTCCTTCATTCTTGGCCTGTTACTACCCTATGTCTGGCAACACATTCAGTCAGGAATCGATGCATTATCGGTTATCGTTAATGGTAACAACCAGGCAGCATCGACCTTTATTTTTGGTGTAACTGAACGAGCGCTCATTCCGCTTGGCTTGCACCACATCTGGTATCCGTCGTTTTGGTATTCTTTTGGGGATTACACTACCCATGCCGGGCAAATGATTCACGGCGATCAGACGATTTGGTTCAAGATGTTGGAAGAAGGGGTGAAATCATTTAGCAGCGACAGTTATCATGACGCCGGTAAATTTATGCAAGGCGAATTCCCCCTGATGCTGTTTGCCCTGCCTGCGGCGTGCCTGGCGATGTACCATGAAGCGCACACAAAGAATAAGAAAATTGCCGCCGGTATTCTGTTCTCTGCCGCATTAACCTGTTTTCTGACCGGTATTACAGAACCCGTTGAATTTACATTTATCTTTGTCGCCCCTGTGCTGTATATCTTCAATGCCATAATGGCGGGCCTTTCCTATATGGCGATGTATCTGCTGCATGCACATATTGCCAAATCCTTCTCTGCGGGGCTGATTGACTATATTTCGTTTGGCATCCTGCCATCCTTTAACGGCTATAAAACCAACTTCCTGAGCGCCATTATCGTCGGCGTGCCAATGGCGGTGATCTACTACTTCACCTTCCGCTTTGTTATTCGTCGTTTTGATGTGAAAACGCCTGGTCGTACTGAAACTACGGTTAGCGCTAACGATAAAACCGATGACGAGCTGGCAACAGAAATCATCACGCTGCTTGGCGGTCAGCAAAACATTAAATCGGTAGGCTCCTGCATCACGCGTTTACGTCTGGAAGTCTCTGATAAAGAAGCGGTGGATCAGGATGGTCTAAATAATATTGGCGCCCGTGGCGTGGTTTATGTTGGCGATAACGGCATTCAGGTCATTTTTGGCGCGCGAGCGCAATTTATCGCGCAAACCATGTCGACGATGATCGGTAAATAGCCTTAAGATTACTCGATGTCAGAGGTTCTGGTCCCTGACCAGAACCTTCTTGCTATTTAAAGAATCAACGTTGTTCAGGGAGTGAGTTTGAAGAAAGTCAGCATAATTGATGTTGCCAAAAGAGCCGGAGTTTCCGTCTCTACCGTGTCGCTAGTGCTGCGCCAGAAAGGGAAAATCTCAGAGGCGACCATCGGAAAAGTTCATGCTGCTATTGACGAACTGGGCTACGTGCATAATGTTGCCGCCGCCAATTTACGTTCCCACACGTCAAATATTATCGGACTGATTTTACGTGATTTTAGCGATAGCTTTTCCATCAAAGTGATGGCCAGTATTGTTCAGGAACTGGAAGCCAGGGGCTATATGGTATTCCTTGGGCAACCACAGAACGAACATGAACATCTTGAACGTTGTTTACTTTCCTTCAAGCAACAAGGTGTTGCCGGAGTGATTTATCTGGCTTCCGATGCGCATCGTGAAACCCTCCCCACGCTAATCCGCCAGTGTTCGCTTCCCCTTGTTGTCGCGTCACAAACGCCTATCAAAGATGAGTGCAACCTGGTATTGCGTGACAACCAGCAGGCAGCAAGTCTTGCCACACGTTATTTAATTGAGCGCGGCCATCGTTACATTGCCTATCTCGGTGGCAGAGAAAGTGATCTTATCCGTCAGCAGCGACTGGTTGGTTTTCGCCAGACCCTGGCAAAATTTGGCATTGCTTGTCGTGACGAGTTCACGCCAGCCTGTGACGGTGACACCTGGGCTGCCAGCATGGCAACGCGCCAGTTGCTGGAAAATAACAACGCCATTACCGCCCTGCTCTGCCATTCGCCCGAGGCCATGATTGGCAGCATCAACGGCATACATCAGGTGGGGCGTACCGTCGGGAAAGACGTCTTTCTGACCCAGCAGGTAGCGCTAATTGGTTTTGAAGATATGCTGCATATCAACCTGACCTCTCCTGTTTTCACCTATGTATCTTCCGCCAGTGAAGAAACCGGACGCCAGGCAGCGACCCTGATGATTCGCAAATTAAAAGACCCGGATTTGCAAACCCAAAGAATTGCGCTTTCCGGGCAACTGGTGGTGCGGGAATCGGCGTAATACACATGCCGAATGAGATGTACGTCGATATCGTCATCCGGCAATAAGGTGTAAACCAACTCAATGCGTATGATTACTTGATATCTTTCACACGCATACCGTTGAGCTGTTCATCCGTGATGGTGTTACCCGCTTTGAAGTAATCAACCACGGCGTGATAAACGTAATAACCGCCCGTTGTGTTGCGCGCTTTCCCCTCGGTAAAGGCGCTAAAACCATCTCCACCATCAGCAAGGAAACTCTGAGTAGCAATAGAATAAACCGTCGCATCTTCAATCGGTTTGCCATTCAGAGTCAGTGAGATAACCCGCTGACCAACCGGCTTACTGCTGTCGTACTTCATTTCCAGGCCTTTCGATACCTGCAAAACGCCATTACTCAAACTTGCGCCGTGTTCCATCAAACTGCGTAATTGTTTACCCGTGAGTTCCATCGTCACCAGTTCGTTGGGGAACGGGAAGGTACTGATGACGCCGCCCATCGTAATCGCCCCTGCGGGGATCTCATTGCGGATACCGCCAGAGTTGGTTAAGGCTATTTGGGTGTTTTTACCTGCCGCTGCCAGTAAAGCGTCAGCCGCCAGGTTCCCGAGGGAAGCCGATTCACCATAGGCACGTTTTAATTCAATCGGCGATTGCGCCACCGTTTGTTGCACCACTTCATCCAGCTTTTTATTCCAGCCGTCGATCACCTGTTTTGTTTGCGGATCGGGCTTCCACTCGTCGGCGTAAATGGTTTTAAGCTCGAAGTTTTTCACCGTAAAATCATGCGGCTTCTCTTTGTAGTCGAGAACCAGTTTGCCCACATCAATCCCGCCGCTGTCAGTAGAGAGGATGAGCGTATTGCCGACTTTAATCGGTTCCGGCGTACCCACATGTGCATGTCCGGTGATCAAAATATCCAGTCCTTTCACCTGACTTGCCGTCTGAAAATCTTTATCCAACGCGCGACGCACATCTGTGCCTCCCATACTGGACTGGCGGGCCGGAACACCTTCGTGGATCAGGGCGACGGTCAAATCAACCTTGCCTTTGAGTTCATCGATATAACGTTGTAGCCATTTAATTTCATCGCGCGCCTCAATACCCACTCGCGTGGCAGCGGATACCGTGTCATTAAAGGCAAATACTCCGTGCAAACCTATAACGCCTATTTTCACACCGTCTTTTTCGATGATGGTATAGGGCTTATCCCAGAATGATTTACTGCTGTTCTGATAAAAAACATTGCCCTGCACAATCGGGAATTTTGCCTGACTCAACTGTAATAATGTGTTGTCCCAGCCGTGGTCAAATTCATGGTTGCCTATTGTGGCGACATCAAACGGCATGGTATTCATAATATCGATAATAGCTTTGCCTTTGGTCAGGCTGCTAATATAGGGCCCGGTAAAATAGTCACCTGCATCAAAAAACCATGTCGCTTTATTTTTTGCTTTTTCTTATTTAACCAGCGTAGTGATATTTGCCCAGCCGCCAATATCTCGTTTACCGTCAGCGATCCATGGCACTTTATAAGGCTCTACATGTGCATGGAGATCGTTGGTATAAATGATAGTGACATCTTTGGCGCAAGCCCAGAACGGCAGTGTTAATGCAATACCCGCAGCAAGCATTTTAATTTTCATAAATAGTCCCTTTCAGTGATTTAAAGGCTTGCTACATTACGTTCTGAAAGAGTTATTTATGTGAGAGTAATCACATCCACAAGGGAGCGTTGCCGGACAAAATCAACGACCTTGTGAAATCGTTGGTGATATATGTCGACTCTGTTTACGATTAATGCCTGCAAGTCGTTTGGTTGCCGTAATTTAGGACGGTCAACATCGACAGATTACAGCTGGCCTGACTATCGACTGGGTTATGCAGCATTGCACTGCCGGGCATGTGGAAGCTATCCACCGTTGTTTGACGAACAACAATTTCGTGACTGGTTGACAGTTCACTTATCTACGTGGGCCTCTGAAAAGGGCCATTTCTGCCCGGTATGTTATGGCACAGAGACAATTTGTTATGGTCACAATCCACAGGGTTCGCAACGCATTCAATGCCGTAACTGCAAAAAAGTCTGGACACCTAAACAATATCAAAAAGAAATAACGCCTCCCGAAATAATCGAAACGGTTGCTCTTCTGGTGCCATTTCAGGGAGCCAGCGGCGGGCAAAAATTGTATGTTTTAATGAGTTTTGATGCTCTTCGCGGTAATATTCTTCATCTTTCTACTAATTACACGCAGCATCAAGCTGGAGAAAGTCTGCATTATCGATACAGAGGAAATGCAGAACCAGAGTTACACGACAATAATATTGTACAACGCGTTGATATACGCGAAGCACAATTTCTACGCCGCAGTCAGTTTGATGAAATTCAGTATGGCAGTGCAGCGCTCAAGCGCAATGCTAAAGGCGCTATTCTGCGTCCTGTTATCACAGCGCACGGGCATTTCAGGGTACTGAATATTCTATTCCCGACAGTTAAAACACAGGTTATTTCACACGAGTGTTTTTTAAGAGGCGCCATTATTACGGTTTGGGCTGATCTGTTTCGCCAACAGCAAGGTGAAATTTGGTTTATTGAAGAGGAAATAACTGACTGTACCGAAAATACGTCCTGGAGTTTTCAGGGAGCAACTTATCACGGCTGGTGGAAAAATCAGTGGCAACTCTGGGTTCAGGGAAAAAATCGTAAAATGGTATGTGCATTAACGGGCGGAAATAACAGCAAAGCTGAAATGCTCTCATTAGCAACCAGCAGACATTTTATCCACTGGCTACATAAACAGGCAGAATTTACTCACAGCGCCCCGCTTTCCGCAGGGCGCGTAACGAAAATACTGCTTTCTCTGGCTCAGGATTACAACAACTGCGCCAGTCGGTTGATATCCGACTGAATCGCCCCGGCGGTGACGTCGCGCCCTGCGCCAGGCCCACGGATCACCAGCGGATTATCGCGATACCAGCGGCTTTCGATGGCAAAGACGTTATCGCACGGCAGCAATGATGCCAGCGGATGGTCTTCACGTACCGCTTCCACGCCTACACGCACTTTGCCGTTGGCATCGAAACGCGCTACGTAGCGCAGCACCAGCCCCATTTCACGGGCAGCTTCCAGCCGTTGCACCATCTGCTCGTTAAGTTCATCGCCATTTTCAAAGAAGTGGTCGATGCTGCCGCCTTCGCAATGGGCAGGCACCAGCGACTCCACGCGTACCTGATCCGGTTCGATGTTGTAACCTGCCTCACGCGCCAGAATCACCAGCTTGCGCATCACGTCTTTGCCAGAGAGATCGTCACGCGGGTCAGGCTCGGTTAAGCCCTGCTGCCAGGCCTGATCCACCAGCTCGGTAAACGGCACGCTACCGTCGAATTGCAGGAACAGCCAGGAGAGCGTGCCGGAGAAGATCCCGCTGATCGACAAAATAGTATCGCCGCTGTCGATCAGATCGCGCACGGTATGGTTGATCGGCAAGCCCGCACCGACGGTGGCATTGTACAGCCAGTGACGCCCGGTTTTTTCGAAGGCGTCGTGGATCTGGCGATATTTATTGCTGTCGCTGGCTCCCGCCAGTTTGTTGGCACTGATGACGTGGAAACCGTGGCTGGCGAAATCGAGATATTGATCAGCAAGCTGCTGGCTGGCAGTAACATCCAGCACCACTAAATCATCATACGGATGGGCGCGCATCCACAGGAACAGCGACTCTTCATCCTGCTCGACCGCTTCATCGTTGAAGAAGGCTAACGCGCGGCTAGCGTCCAGCCCGTCGTAGCTCAACAGGCTGCGACGGCTGTCCACCACGCCTGCCAGCACAAATTCAAAGCCGGTGCGTGCCGAGAGCGTACTCTGCTCGCGGGCGAACAGTTCCAGCCAGCGGGAGCCGATATTGCCCTTGCCGAACAGCACCAGGCCGATGCGTTTTTCTGCACGGAAGACGGACTGATGCAGCCCCTGAATCAGGCTTTCGGTTGGTCCGGTGCGCAGTACTGCCACCAGGCTGATGCCGTCATCCGACTGCCAGGTAAACTCGACCGGCTGGCCTTTCAATTGCTGCCAAAAGCGGTGGCAATGCAGCGGGTTACGGGTGACGCCCGCCCCAACCATCGCCACCAGTACCAGCCCCTGACGCAGGCGCAGTTCGCCGGGTAATCCCGCTTCGTCGAGGATTTTCAGCGCACTGTCAGCGACTTCTGCGGTGTAGCAAAATTGCAGCAACTGGCGATCGTTATGCACGCCAACTGCCAGTGGACGCACCTGAGCACGTTTCAGGATTTGGTCGATCTCTTTATGCGCCAGTTTGAAATCCTGGCTGGTAGGCACCTGAAACTCAATCAAACAGACATCATCGTGGCTGGTGACAATACGCGCGCCAGTACCGGAAGCCAGCACGCGTTCAATGCGTGTGGAGCCTTGATCCGGCGTGTAGCTACAGCGCAGCTGCAGGTCGATTTCGCTACCGGATACTGGCTGTAAAGTACGGGCGTGAAGAACGGGAGCCGCCAGACGCGCCAGTTCGCTGGCTTCATCCAGACGCAGCAACGGCAGCAGACAGGCATCTTTCACTTTACGCGGGTCGGCGCTATATACCCCGGCGACGTCGCTCCAGATGGTTACACGAGAAACGCCCGCCAGCGCACCGATTTGTGTCGCGGAATAGTCGGAACCGTTACGCCCCAGCAGCACCGTTTCACCAGCGTTGTTACGGCTGATAAACCCAGTCACCACCAGACGTTTGCCCGGATGTTGTACCAGTAGCTGTTGCAGCAACGGATAAGAAAGCCCTTCATCAACCTGCGGTTGTGCGGCGCGTTCGGCGCGTAAAAACTCGCGGGCATCAAGCCAGGCCGCAGGCAGCCCTTGTTGATTAAGCACCGCAGACATTAAGCGTGCCGACCACACTTCCCCGTGGCCCACCACTTCTGCATACACCGCATCGGTGATACCACTGTCGAGCAGCGCCGCCAGCCGCTCAAGATCGCTGACAAAAGCGCTAATGAGGCTATCGGCTTGTTCGGCGGGTAACAGGCCGCTAATCAGATCGCACTGATAACGACGCAACGTTTGTTGAACCTGATGCGCAGAGAGACGATCGGTCTGGCTTAGTTTCAACCAGTTAATCAACTGGTTAGTGGTGCTACCGGCGGCGGAAACCACCATCATATCGTCGGGCTGGGAGTACTCAGCCATAATGCCCGCGACACGCAAATAACACTTCACATCAGCCAGACTACTGCCACCAAATTTATGCAGTTGACGACCTTTCGCCCCTGCCTGCGCAATCACACTCATTTTTACCCCTTGTTTGCAGCCCGGAAGCCATTTTCCAGGTCGGCAATTAAATCTTCGCCATCTTCAATACCGGTGGAGATACGCAGCAGCGTCTCGGAGATCCCGGCGGCAGCACGCGCTTCTGGCGCCATGCCTGCATGTGTCATGGTTGCGGCGTGAGAGATTAAACTTTCCACTCCCCCTAACGATTCCGCCAGCGTAAACAACGACAGCCCGCCCAGGAAACGACGCAGCGTCTGCTCATCGCCATCCAGTTCAAAACTCAACATTGCGCCAAAGCCTTTTTGCTGGCGCGCGGCAATTTCATGCCCCTGATTTTCCGGCAGCGACGGGTGATACAGTTTTTTCACCAACGGCTGGGTTTGCAGATATTTCACAATCGCCTGCGCGTTGCGCTGGGCCAGCTCCATACGCGGCACCAGAGTACGCAGGCCGCGCAGCAGCAGATAGCTATCAAACGCGCCGCCCGTCACGCCAATATTGTTTGCCCACCAGGCAAGTTCAGTGACAACGTCCGGGTCTTTAGCAATCACCACGCCGGCCACCACGTCTGAGTGACCATTCAGATATTTCGTACATGAATGCAACACCAGATCGGCACCCAATGCCAGCGGATTTTGCAATGCCGGGCTTAAGAAGGTGTTATCCACCACGCTCACCGCCCCGACTTCCCTTGCCAGATGGCAGATTTTCGCAATATCCACGACGCGTAACAATGGATTACTTGGGCTTTCTACCAGCACCAGTTTAGGTTTTTCCGCCAGTGCCGCCTGCAATGACTGCTCATCACCTTGATCAACAAACAGCACGCGATAACAGCCGCGTTTTGCCAGGCTGTCAAACAGGCGATAGCTGCCGCCGTAGCAGTCGTGCGGTGCAACCAGCAGATCGCCAGGTTTCAAAAAGACGGTAGTCACCAGGTGGATCGCGGACATGCCGGTATTAGTAAGTACTGCACCAGCACCGCCTTCCAGTTCTGCCAGCACCCGCTGAACCACATCGCGCGTTGGGTTGCCGCGACGCGAGTAATCATGCGCGCGCGGCTCGTTAAATCCGGTAAAGTTATAGGTGCTGGAAAGATGGATCGGTGGGACAACGCAACCATACTGTTCGTCGTCATTTAACCCGCTACGCACTGCGATGGTGGCCTGTTTACGCGTCATGTGATGAAGTTCCCTGGGCTTTGTCGGTGAAATGTCAGGCACCAGAGTAAACATTGTGTTAATGGACGTCAATACATCTGGACATCTAAACTTCTTTGCGTATAGATTGAGCAATTCCCCAATAACCGTTAAAATTACATGCATTATCACGCCGACAGGTGCATTACACGATGTCACGGTAGCGCCTGTACGGTAAACTATGCGGGTTTATGGCCATTACCCACATTAATTGTGTGGTCTGGTTTCAATTTATTGACGAAGAGGATTAAGTATCTCATGGCTGAATGGAGCGGCGAATATATCAGCCCATACGCTGAGCACGGCAAGAAGAGTGAACAAGTCAAAAAGATTACGGTTTCCATTCCTCTTAAGGTGTTAAAAATCCTCACCGATGAACGCACGCGTCGTCAGGTGAACAACCTGCGTCACGCTACCAACAGCGAACTGCTGTGCGAAGCGTTTCTGCATGCCTTTACCGGGCAACCTCTGCCGGATGATGCCGACCTGCGTAAAGAGCGCAGCGACGAAATTCCGGAAGCGGCAAAAGAGATCATGCGTGAGATGGGGATTAACCCGGAGACGTGGGAATACTAATGCTGAAAAAAGCGGTCTGGCGTTAACCAGCCGCTTTTTTTATACATGGACGTTTAACTATGAAAAACAGGCTGCTGATCCTCAGCCTGCTGGTTTCTGTACCTGCCTTTGCCTGGCAACCACAAACCGGCGACATCATCTTTCAGATCTCTCGCTCATCGCAAAGTAAAGCGATCCAACTGGCAACTCATTCCGATTACAGCCACACCGGTATGCTGGTGATACGCAACAAAAAGCCCTACGTTTTTGAAGCGGTCGGCCCGGTGAAATATACCCCCCTCAAGCAGTGGATCGCCCACGGTGAAGATGGCAAATACATTGTTCGCCGCGTTGAAGGCGGACTGAATACCGAACAACAGCAAAAACTGGCGCAAACGGCAAAACGTTATCTCGGCAAACCGTATGACTTTAGCTTCTCGTGGAGCGATGATCGTCAGTACTGCTCGGAAGTCGTTTGGAAGGTTTATCAGAACGCGCTGGGAATGCGCATAGGTGAACAGCAAAAGCTGAAAGAATTCGATCTTAGCAACCCGCTGGTCCAGGGAAAGCTTAAAGAACGATACGGTAAAAATATCCCGCTTGAGGAAACGGTGGTTTCGCCACAAGCCGTTTTCGATGCGCCACAACTCACCACGGTTGCCAAAGAATGGCCGCTGTTTTCCTGGTAATGGATTACTGTGAACACGGCTGGCGTTCACGCCGCAAACGTTAATCGCGTTTTGCCATAACTCGAAATGCGCTTTACGCAACCAAACGGGTACGAAATCGATGATGAAAGGTAATTGTGCGGAGAAGCAAGTGGGCCAATCACATCGTGACTGGCCCTAAAACTTAGCTTTTTTGGGTCTGAAGCTCTGGTTGATACGTCTCAGCATCATTTTGACGTTGTTTTTCCATAGCAATCGCACCAAAGTGCGTTAACGTACAGAAAATGATGCAACAGATAACACCAGCAAGCAGAAGATAAAAACCACCATCCCAACCAACCTCATCGACCATAATACCAAACAGGCTTGTACCAAGCGTCGCTCCAAGAATATAGCTCATGAAACCACGCAAACCGACAGCGGAGCCCACGGCAAAACTGGGAACAATTTCCATTGTCTGAACAGAGGCCAGGAACTGCGGAACATAGATAAGGCAGCCCACGCAAGCAGCGAAAATAGTAATAGAGAGTAGAGAATCGCTTTTCCAGTAGCCCAACAGGCAGAAGAAAATCAATACCATACTGATAATCGCTGGCGGCATACGGCGACCATGAAATAATTTATCACTCAACCAGCCAGCAAATAATGTCGTTGGAATAGCCGCCCATTCGAAGATTAAAAATGCCGTACTCATTTCGGTCTTTGTAAAATGCTTCACGCTTAACAAATAAATAGGTAACCAGCTGATAATTCCGAAACGCACCATATAGACAAAAACATCAACGAAAGAGACAAACCAGGCATTCTTATTTTTAAGCACATAGGTACAAAAAATTTGCCAGGCCGTCATATCTTCCGGCGCACGATCATCTTTTGCTTTAATGCTGACGTCGTCCGGAACGATTTCGTTTAATGGCGGCAAACCTTCACTTACCGGTGAACCTTTACCTGACATCAGTACCACGATAGCAATGACAACAGAGACAATCGCTGGAATAACATATGTTGCTATTTTCCAGTGTTCAGTGCCCAGTACGGCAAATGCGCCGCCGACAATCGGAGCAACAATACCACCACCCACGTTGTGCGAAATATTCCAGACCGCGCCGACAATGCCCCGTTCTTTACGAGGAAACCAGTTGGCGATCGTAATAAATGACGGGCCAACACCCATTCCCTGAAAGAAACCATTCAGAATGACAAGTCCTGCAAACATCCAGAATGCGAAACTAAAACCAAGTGCCACGTTAACGAGAGCACAAAGTATTAAACCCACTGCCATATATACTTTAGGATTAGCTTTATCCGCCAGACTGCTCATTATCCCTTTACTAATACCGTAGGCTATCAGCATACAACTGCTTAACAGCCCTATTTGCGTCGCAGAAAGATTGAGCTCTTGTTTTAAATACGGTGTAGAGAGAACAAAGTTATTCCTGACAATGTAATACGAAAGATAACCGATAAATACGCTGAATAACGCCTGCATACGGTAACGATTATAGGTACTTTTCACTTCACTTTCAGGAACCTTATGTGTTGCCACTTTAGGTTTCAATAAAGAAAGCATATATCACCTTCCAGTTCATAGTGTTGTTTAATCAAATAATAATATTCATAGCAATGCTCATTACTACTCTCTGATGAGTATTTAAAAAGCCTTTGCTTAGTGAGTTTTGAAGATAGTGAAGCAAGAGAGTTTAAGTTACAATACAGGGCAAATGAGTCAAAACTGACTCAAAAAAACAAATTCAATGTTCCATTTCTTTCCCATATTTGATTTTGGAAAATGCAACATGGTTATTATTTAAACCTTAACGTGTTACAACAGGCCCAATTTAAAAAAAATTAGTTTTATTAAAATTTTCATTTTTTGAGTTCAATCACATATTTTGCTTCTATAATCGGGATCATTGAAGATACTTGTTCTTGTTATGCCAGAGAACCATGCTGCACAACATGAAAACCTTCATCACCGCACAACAAAAAGCAGAGTCTGAACACCTTCAGGATATCCGTCGTAACACGCTGATTTGCGCTCAAATTAGGGCCTTTTTTATGGTTTCTGAAGACTGGAACTCCGTCATGATTACTGAGACGCTAAGTCTGCATCAGGCCACCGCAGATGACCCTATTTACGATAGTGCTTGTTATTACCATCCTCAACGAGTAAAAAAATGGGATGAAGCCGCCAACAACAAATTTCATTTTTTACTGCTATACAGTCAGAACCTGAATCTGAGAGCGAAAATGTGGAAATTAATTAATGCGCATTTCCGTAACAGTCACTTGCGGATATAGTAATGCTGGTTGCTTGCCGAATTAATGATAATTTACAAATACAAAAACACATGGCTTGAAGTTCGTTGCTTATGTTAACTAATGGATAACAACATGGATTACAGCCCAGGAATTTATCTCTTATTAATGGGATTTTTGACATGATTCGCATTATACAAAGAGCACTAATCTATTGGATTTTATATATCAGCGTTGCCTCAGCGCATGAATTAGTGATTGCTACAACGCTTTCTTCGGAAGCGACAGAGCACATTATCAGTCAATGGCAAAAGCAACCACAGGCAACCAAAATCCGTACGCTCAACCGAACCAGTGCATCTATTGAGCGCCTGCTGGAAAATCCATTGGGTGAAAATATTGATCTGGTACTGAGTTCATCCCCTATGTTGCTACAGCGGTTACAAAGTAAAAATCTGCTCCAGCCATTTAATAATCAAATAGAAACAAGTAGAAAGTTAGTACCGGAATCCATTCGTTCAACCACCGTTGCTGTTGCCATATCGGGCTACGGCATTCTTATCAATGTGGCGCATCTGGAAGACAAAAAAGAGCCGGTGCCAACGTCATGGCAGGAATTAAGTAAGTCGCGTTATCAAGGAACGCTATTAATGAGCAGTCCTTCTCGTTCAGATACTACTCATCTGATGATTGAAGATCTTCTGCAGCAACAAGGATGGAGTAGCGGTTGGAGTACACTACTGAAAATAGGCGGTAATCTCGCCACCATTTCATCACGTAGCTTCGGCGTAGCAAATAAGATCAGTACAGGACTGGGGGACGCTGGTCCGGTAATCGACAATTACGCTAACGTACTGCTTAATAATTCAACTTTACGTTTCAGCTATTTCCCCAACTCGCGCGCAGCGCCTATGTTTATTGCCATTACAGAAGGCAGTAATCATCCACAAGAGGCGGGACGTTTTATTGATTTCTTGTTGAGTCCGGAAGGTCAGCAAGCACTGAGCGATTCTGATTCAGGGAAGTATCCGGTATATCCTCTGCCCTCCGGCACTCCACTCGCTGACCAACAAATGCGGTTATTTGCATCTCCTTCGCTTGATTACCCGTTGATCATGCAACGCCAAAAGCTCGTGCAATTGTTATTTGATTATGCGATTACTTTTCGCCTTACCGAGCTTCAGAAAAGCTGGAAAGCATTATATGCCGCAGAACATCGGCTTAAGCGGACATTGCCAGAGATGCGCGCACTATTAACCGCGGTTCCCGTTACTCCGCAACAGTCTGTTAATCCTACATATCTACAGCAATTCGAACTGCAATCAGGTTTTCGTGAAGCCCAGATTATGGCATGGCAGCAGTTTTTCCTGCAGCAGCAGCAATTAGTGAATACGCAACTTGAGTCATTAAAGTGAAACAACTACATACTATCGGGACGAGCTTGCGTCTCGCCTTTGTTTTTAGTGCCGTTCTTACGCTATTCGTTAGTGTAGTTAGCCTTTATTCCTGGCATGAACAAAATTCCCAGGTTCGCTACGCACTTGACGATTATTTCCCACGAATTCAGGCTTCATTTCTTTTTGAAGAAAACCTTACGGCATTGGTAAATGAATTCAATGAACTACAACAGACAACCAACACCGATAGCCGCCTTCAGGTAAGAGAGCAAATTGAACAACGGCTACAAAAAATTCAGTCAATTAATCCCCATCTTGATTCAGTACATCAAAGTGCGCTTAACCAACAGGTCGCCAGTAGTCACAAATTGCTGAGTAATCTCGATAAAGCATTAAATGAACATAATAAGGAAAACGGAAAACTCGACGTTATCTCTTCAAGAGTTAACTGGTTGCATGACGATTTCAATAATGAACTCAACTCCCTGACTCAGGATTTAAGTTGGCAACAATCATCATTGCTCAATCAACTCAGCCAACGGAAAGATCTTCACGAAAACCAGGGGTTGCAAAATGCACTGCAATCTATTCAAAACGAGTTGCAGCTCGTTTTCGAACTCTCACATATAGAAACTGAAATCGTCAGTACCTTAAAGGAGATGCTTAACACGCATAACAATGATACCGAGTCGTTAAGACAACATATTCAATACCTGGATTTTTTGAAGCATAGCATTGACGAAAATGTGCGGTCGTTAGCTTCTTATTCCAGCACTATTACATTACACCAGACAGTTTATTCCCTGTGGGAACTGGGTACACAGAAAAATTATCTACCCGAAACTCTGGCCGCCTGGCAGCAGGCTCAACAGACCCTTATGAATACCATCAGGGATAAAGAGCGTGTATTTACGCAAATACGTGGCCAATTAGAAACGCAACTGGGTAATAGCCATCAACAGCTACAAACTTTCAATCTGCGATTAGAAAAAATAATGCAAATTAGTGGACTACTGATTTTTGCCGCTATGGTGACGGCCTTACTGTTCGTTATTCTGGTGAATTACTTCTACATTCGGCCAAGAATGATCCGCCGTTTTCGCTTACTGAATGATGCCGTCGTCAAATTAAGTAACGGTGAACTCGATGCAGATATTCCAGTCTCCGGCAATGATGAGCTTGGTAGAATTGCCAACCTGCTCCGCCAGACGATAGCGCAAATTAATCAGCAGCAACGTCAACTGGGGCAGGAAATCTGTGATCGAATCGCGACAGAAAAAAATCTGCGAACAGCACAAAGTGAATTGATCCAAACCGCCAAACTGGCCGTAGTCGGGCAGACAATGACAACACTGGCACATGAAATCAATCAACCGCTTAATGCATTATCTATGTACTTGTTCAGCGCCAATCGCGCAATAGAGCAACAAGACGCTGGTTTGGCGAAAAACTATATCGTTACGATGCGATCGCTGGTTGAGCGCATGGATAATATCGTTAAACGACTGCGAAACTTCGCCCGCCGCCGCGATGGTGAACTCGTAGGTGGAGCAATTAATTTACAGCAGGTAATTTATTCATCCTGGGAGCTTCTGGCATTGAAACATCGGCCACTGAAAGCATCTCTTCACTACCCGGATAATTTTCCTGCCGTTTATGGCGACGATGTTTTGATTCAACAAGTTTTAGTTAATTTATTTACGAATGCCCTGGAAGCCAGTCAGGAAAAACCGCCCACAATAACCATTAACTTTGAAGAAGAAGACACCACGTTAACGCTCTATATTGCTGATAATGGAAAAGGCTGGCCAGTGCTTCTGGCTGATCGACTATTAACACCGTTTACGACTGACAAAGCTGTAGGTTTAGGTATTGGTCTTTCGATTAGTCATTCTATTATGCGTCAGTGCCAGGGAGAGCTATATATCGCGTCTACCCTCGACCGCCATGCGTTGGTTATTCTATGTTTCAGGAAACTTTAAGCATGACAGATACAACTCCAACAATACTGCTCATTGATGACGACAATGATGTTCTGCAAGCCTACAGTTCTCTCTTACAGCAAGAGGGTTATGCCGTATGTACCTGTAGCAATCCTTCAGAAGCGCTGCAATTGCTGCAAGATACCTGGGAAGGAATCGTGGTATGCGACGTTTGCATGCCGGATATTTCAGGCATTATGCTGCTGGAAAAAATAATGCTGATTGATCCTAATCTTCCCATTCTGATGATCACCGGCCACGGCGATGTCCCAATGGCCGTTGAAGCGGTAAAAAAAGGAGCGTGGGATTTCCTGCAAAAACCGATTAATCCGGAACAATTTTTATCGCTTATCGAAAAAGCGCTGGCAGAGCGTGAAGATTATCTGGAACAAAAAAAATGGCGACGAGCGCAATTTAATCGGCACTTAATTGGTAACAGTGGCTGGGTTCGTCAGACGCGTCAGCAGCTTGAAACTCTGGCAGAAACCGATCTTCCCGTCTGTTTTTACGGCGAACCTGGAACCGGCAGAACATTAGCCGCCCATTATCTTCACCAATTTAGTTCTCGCAAGGAAAGGCCTTTAATTGAACGCACACTCAGCGCTAATAGTCAGCAACCGCTGGAAGAATGGGTGGAAGAAGCCAAAGGTGGCACGCTGTTATTAAAAGAACTTGAATATTTAACGCAAGAAAATCAGCGTCTCTTGATTCAACTCCAGGAACGCCCACAGGATCGGTCGTTTCGTCTGATTGTTGTTAATCAAAGCCCTCTGGCTGCACTTGCCGCCACACAAAAAATTATTCCCGCATTGTATTTTCTTTTTTCACTTACCCACATCGAATGCCCACCGCTAAGTCAACGCCCGGGGGATATTGAGCCTATTTTTCACCATTATCTGACTCTCACCTGTAAACGATTAAATCGCCAACAACCGCTGCTGGGGAAAACGTTTTATAAGCGACTGATGGCGCGAACCTGGCCCGGTAATATCATTGAATTAATAAATGCAGCAGAATTGGTGGCTGTGGGTGTTTTAATGCTGGACGATTCAGTCAGTTTGCAGATGATGGATGCTGATCCAACACCACTTGATGAACGTGTAGAAAGCTATGAAAGACAAATAATTATTGATGCACTCAACTTCTTCCAGGGACGTATCAACGACGTTGCCGATTACTTTCAGATCCCCAGAAAAAAGCTGTATTTGCGCATGAAAAAATACGGTATTGATAAAATGGATTTTCGCGATGTAAAGGAAAGATAACAATCCAATACGTTATCCTGCTAATGAAAGTTTTCAGGCACAAAAAAAGCGCCGTTCGGCGCTTTTTTCGGAAATCCGGTCTTATTTGCTGCCCGGGATGTTGAAACGCTTGTTGAAGCGGTCAACACGGCCACCGGTAGCAACATCACGCTGTTTGCCAGTGAAGAACGGGTGGCACTTGCTGCACACGTCGAGGTTCAGATCATGACCAACGGTGGAGCGGATTTTCATTACGTTACCGCAAGAGCAGCTAGCAGTAATTTCTTCGTATTTCGGGTGAATATCTTTTTTCATGGGAAAACCTCGGTTTAAGGCCGCGTCGCTCTTCCAGCCCTAACGCCAGACACCACGCGATGTTTAAAGTATAGTTTCAATACGATCATTTCGTATCAAAGGCGCCGAATCATACAGAAATTAACCAGCGTATGCAAACTGATCCGCACTCCTCTACCGCAATGTGTATACTGTTCCACCGAATTTCAAGTCAGGATGATGCTATGCCCGTTGCCCACGTTGCCTTGCCCGTTCCGCTTCCCCGCACCTTTGACTATCTCCTGCCAGAAGGCATGACTGTTAAAGCCGGGTGTCGCGTGCGCGTGCCGTTTGGCAAACAGCAGGAGCGCATCGGGATTGTCGTGTCAGTTACCGACGTCAGCGAGTTGCCGCTCAACGAACTGAAAACCGTAGTAGAAGTGCTGGACAGTGAACCCGTTTTTTCCAGTTCCGTTTGGCGCTTACTGCTTTGGGCGGCGGATTACTATCATCATCCAATTGGCGATGTATTGTTTCATGCCTTGCCGATTTTATTGCGCCAGGGGCGGCCTGCGGCGAACGCGCCCATGTGGTACTGGTTTGCTACCGAACAAGGCCAGGCGGTGGATATCAATAGCCTGAAACGTTCGCCTAAGCAACAACAGGCGCTGGCGGCGTTGCGGCAAGGGAAAATCTGGCGTGACCAGGTAGCGGAACTTGAATTCAACGATGCCGCACTACAGGCGCTGCGCAAAAAAGGTCTTTGCGAGCTGGCAAGCGAAACGCCGGAATTTAGCGACTGGCGAACGAACTATGCTGTTACTGGCGAACGTCTACGGCTGAATACCGAACAAGCCACCGCCGTTGGCGCAATTCATAGCGCGGCGGATACTTTTTCTGCCTGGCTGCTGGCGGGCGTTACCGGTTCCGGTAAAACAGAGGTTTATTTGAGCGTGCTGGAAAACGTGCTCGCTCAGGGCAAGCAGGCGCTGGTGATGGTGCCGGAAATCGGCCTGACACCCCAGACGATCGCCCGTTTTCGTGAACGGTTTAATGCGCCAGTGGAAGTTCTGCATTCCGGCCTGAATGACAGTGAGCGCCTTTCGGCCTGGCTGAAAGCGAAAAATGGCGAGGCGGCGATTGTGATTGGCACCCGTTCCGCACTGTTTACACCGTTTAAAAATCTCGGTGTGATTGTTATCGATGAAGAGCACGATAGTTCCTACAAGCAGCAGGAAGGCTGGCGCTATCATGCCCGCGACCTGGCGGTATATCGCGCGCACAGCGAGAAAATCCCGATAATTCTCGGTTCGGCAACACCCGCGCTGGAAACGTTATGCAACGTGCAGCAGAAAAAATACCGCCTGCTGCGTCTGACACGTCGGGCGGGTAATGCGCGTCCGGCAATTCAACATGTACTGGATTTAAAAGGTCAGAAGGTGCAGGCGGGGCTGGCTCCGGCGTTAATCACCCGTATGCGCCAGCATTTGCAGGCCGATAACCAGGTCATTCTCTTTCTTAACCGCCGTGGTTTTGCGCCTGCACTGCTGTGCCACGACTGCGGCTGGATTGCCGAATGTCCACGTTGCGATCACTACTACACGTTGCATCAGGCGCAGCAGCATTTGCGCTGCCATCATTGCGACAGTCAGCGTCCAGTACCGCGCCAGTGTCCGTCCTGCGGCTCTACCCATCTGGTGCCGGTGGGTCTGGGAACAGAACAACTTGAACAGACGTTAGCGCCGCTTTTCCCTGGTGTAGCCATTTCACGTATCGACCGCGATACCACCAGCCGTAAAGGCGCGCTGGAGCAGCAACTGGCAGAAGTGCATCGCGGCGGCGCGCGAATTTTGATTGGCACGCAAATGCTGGCGAAAGGTCACCATTTCCCGGATGTAACGCTGGTTGCATTACTGGACGTGGACGGCGCGCTGTTTTCTGCCGATTTTCGCTCGGCGGAGCGTTTTGCCCAGCTATACACCCAGGTGGCAGGCCGTGCCGGACGCGCAGGTAAACAAGGCGAAGTGGTGCTGCAAACGCACCATCCGGAACATCCTCTCTTACAAACCTTGCTGTATAAAGGTTATGACGCTTTTGCGGAACAAGCGTTGGCCGAGCGGCGAATGATGCAACTGCCGCCGTGGACCAGCCATGTGATTGTGCGCGCGGAGGATCATAACAATCAGCACGCGCCGCTGTTCCTGCAACAGTTGCGTAATCTGCTTCTCTCCAGCCCACTGGCGGATGACAAATTGTGGGTTCTCGGCCCGGTTCCGGCGCTGGCGCCTAAACGCGGCGGTCGCTGGCGCTGGCAAATCTTGTTGCAGCACCCTTCCCGCGTGCGTTTACAACACATCATCAATGGCACACTGGCGCTTATCAATACCATACCGGATTCACGCAAAGTGAAATGGGTGCTGGATGTTGATCCCATTGAGGGGTAAACCACTCACGATGCGAGGCGGATCGAAAAATTAAATATTCATCACACTTTTCATGAAAATTCTGTAACCGTTTTCACGCACTATCTGCTAAAAATGTTGCCGATATGAAGTAAACATGGATGTAGTACGCCTGACGTGCCAGGCGAGGAGTGAGTGTGAAAGCGAAGAAGCAGGAAACTGCCGCAACAATGAAAGACGTTGCCCTGAAGGCAAAAGTCTCTACAGCGACCGTCTCCCGAGCATTAATGAATCCAGATAAAGTCTCCCTGGCCACCCGTAATCGGGTTGAAAAAGCAGCCCGGGAAGTGGGTTATTTTCCGCAGCCAATGGGGCGTAACGCTAAGCGTAATGAATCCCGAACGATTCTGGTGATTGTCCCGGATATCTGCGACCCCTTCTTTAGCGAAATTATTCGCGGTATCGAAGTCACGGCGGCAAGTCATGGATATCTGGTACTGATTGGCGACTGCGCACACCAAAATCAGCAGGAAAAGACCTTTATCGACTTGATCATCACCAAACAAATTGATGGCATGTTGCTGCTGGGTTCAAGGCTGCCGTTTGATGCAAGCATAGAGGAACAACGTAATCTGCCGCCGATGGTGATGGCGAACGAATTCGCACCAGAGCTGGAACTGCCTACGGTTCATATCGACAACCTGACCGCTGCCTTTGATGCCGTAAATTATCTGTATGAACAAGGGCATAAACTGATTGGCTGTATTGCCGGCCCCGAAGAGATGCCATTGTGTCACTACCGTCTACAAGGCTACGTGCAGGCACTGCGTCGCTGCGGCATTATGGTTGATCCGCAATATATCGCCCGGGGCGACTTCACCTTCGAAGCCGGAAGTAAAGCCATGCAACAGCTGCTCGACCTTCCGCAACCGCCAACTGCCGTCTTCTGTCATAGCGATGTCATGGCGCTCGGCGCACTTTCTCAGGCGAAACGCCAGGGGCTGAAAGTCCCTGACGACCTTTCCATAATCGGTTTTGACAACATCGACCTGACACAATTTTGCGATCCGCCGCTGACAACCATTGCACAGCCGCGCTACGAAATTGGTCGGGAAGCTATGCTGTTACTGCTTGATCAAATGCAGGGGCAAACGGTCGGAAGCGGCTCACGTTTAATGGACTGCGAGCTTATTATCCGAGGATCGACGCGCACGTTATCTTAAAGTAAACCTTTAAGGCTTCCGTGACTGGTCAAAGGCCCGCCGCTTAAGTAACATGGCGGGCTGACGAACGAATAAATACAGCGAAACGATAGTGGCACAACGAGATTATGTACGCCGCAGCCAACCGGCACCTTCGCGGCGAAAAAAGAGCACCTCACGGAAAAAGCAACGAAATATGCCTGCGGTTTCTCCCGCAATGGTCGCTATTGCTGCAGCCGTTCTTGTGACCTTTATCGGGGGTCTGTACTTCATTACGCACCACAAGAAAGAAGAGTCTGAGACGCTGCAAAGCCAGAAAGTGACCGGAAACGGACTACCTCCGAAACCGGAAGAACGTTGGCGCTACATTAAAGAGCTGGAAAGTCGCCAGCCGGGCGTACGTGCGCCAACAGAACCGTCTGCTGGCGGCGAAGTGAAAACGCCGGATCAGCTGACTCCGGAGCAGCGCCAGCTTCTTGAACAAATGCAGGCTGATATGCGTCAGCAACCAACGCAGCTTGCCGAAGTCCCGTGGAATGAGCAGACACCGGCACAGCGCCAGCAAACGCTGCAACGCCAGCGTCAGGCGCAGCAGTTAGCGGAACAGCAACGCCTGGCTCAGCAGTCGCGTACGACCGAGCAAAGCTGGCAGCAACAGACGCGTACGTCGCAAGCCGCGCCGGTACAAGCGCAACCGCGCCAGTCTAAACCGGCTTCTACCCAGCAACCGTACCAGGATCTGCTGCAAACGCCTGCGCATACAACCTCGCAGCCGAAGCCACAGCAGGCCGCACCAGTAGCACGCGCGGCTGAAGCGCCGAAACCAACAGCGGAGAAGAAAGATGAACGTCGCTGGATGGTTCAGTGCGGTTCATTTAAAGGTGCTGAACAGGCTGAGACTGTACGTGCGCAGTTGGCTTTCGAAGGCTTTGACTCGAAAATTACCACCAACAATGGCTGGAATCGTGTGGTCATCGGGCCGGTGAAAGGCAAAGAGAACGCTGACAACACCCTCAATCGTTTGAAGATGGCAGGCCATACAAACTGCATTCGGCTCGCCACCGGGGGTTGAAACCCTCAAAATCTCCCCCATCTATACTTGCATTATGCCCCGCACAATTGTGCGGGGCTTGAATTCTGTATTCCTAACCAAGGGGTCTGCTCGTGACAACTATAGTAAGCGTACGCCGTAATGGCCACGTAGTAATCGCCGGTGATGGTCAGGCCACACTGGGTAACACCGTAATGAAAGGCAACGTTAAAAAAGTTCGCCGCCTGTATAACGATAAAGTAATCGCAGGCTTTGCCGGCGGCACGGCGGATGCCTTCACGCTGTTCGAACTGTTTGAACGTAAACTGGAAATGCATCAGGGCCATCTGGTTAAAGCGGCAGTTGAGCTGGCAAAAGACTGGCGTACCGATCGCATGTTGCGCAAACTTGAAGCACTGCTGGCGGTCGCGGACGAAACTGCATCGCTGATCATCACCGGCAACGGTGACGTGGTACAGCCAGAAAACGATCTTATTGCTATCGGCTCCGGCGGCCCTTACGCCCAGGCTGCGGCACGCGCTCTGTTAGAAAACACAGAACTTAGCGCCCGTGAAATTGCTGAAAAGGCGTTGGATATTGCAGGCGATATTTGCATCTATACCAACCATTTCCATACCATCGAAGAATTAAGCTACAAAGCGTAAGGATCTCCCATGTCTGAAATGACCCCACGCGAAATCGTCAGCGAACTTGATAAGCACATCATCGGCCAGGATAACGCTAAGCGTTCCGTGGCGATTGCACTGCGTAACCGCTGGCGCCGCATGCAGCTCAACGAAGAGTTGCGCCATGAAGTGACCCCGAAAAACATTCTGATGATCGGCCCGACCGGCGTCGGTAAAACTGAAATCGCCCGTCGTCTGGCTAAGCTGGCGAACGCGCCGTTCATCAAAGTTGAAGCAACCAAATTCACCGAAGTCGGTTATGTAGGTAAAGAAGTCGATTCTATTATTCGCGACCTGACCGATGCCGCAGTGAAAATGGTACGTGTACAAGCTATCGAGAAAAACCGTTATCGCGCTGAAGAACTGGCAGAAGAACGTATTCTCGACGTGCTGATCCCACCGGCTAAAAACAATTGGGGACAGACCGAACAGCAGCAGGAACCTTCCGCTGCCCGTCAGGCATTCCGCAAAAAACTGCGTGAAGGCCAGCTCGATGACAAAGAAATCGAGATCGATCTTGCCGCAGCACCGATGGGCGTTGAAATTATGGCGCCTCCGGGAATGGAAGAGATGACCAGTCAGTTGCAGTCTATGTTCCAGAACCTGGGCGGTCAGAAGCAAAAAGCGCGTAAGCTGAAAATCAAAGACGCCATGAAGCTGCTGATTGAAGAAGAAGCGGCGAAACTGGTAAATCCGGAAGAATTGAAGCAAGACGCTATCGACGCCGTAGAACAGCACGGGATCGTGTTCATCGACGAAATCGACAAAATCTGTAAGCGCGGCGAATCCTCCGGCCCGGATGTTTCTCGTGAAGGCGTTCAGCGTGACCTGCTGCCGCTGGTAGAAGGTTGTACTGTTTCCACCAAACACGGGATGGTCAAAACAGACCACATTCTGTTCATCGCTTCTGGCGCATTCCAGGTTGCAAAACCGTCTGACCTGATCCCAGAACTGCAAGGTCGTCTGCCGATCCGCGTTGAGCTGCAGGCCCTGACCACCAGCGACTTTGAGCGTATTCTGACCGAGCCGAATGCCTCTATCACCGTGCAGTACAAAGCACTGATGGCGACCGAAGGCGTGAATATTGAGTTCACCGACTCCGGTATCAAACGCATTGCAGAAGCGGCATGGCAGGTAAACGAATCTACCGAAAACATCGGTGCGCGTCGTTTACATACCGTTCTGGAGCGTTTGATGGAAGAGATTTCCTACGACGCCAGCGATTTAAGCGGTCAAACCATCACTATTGACGCAGATTATGTGAGCAAACATCTGGATGCGTTGGTGGCAGATGAAGATCTGAGCCGTTTTATCCTATAATCGCGTTCAATCATTTTCATCATTGTTTGATGGGGCTGAAAGGCCCCATTTTTATTGGCGCGTATTATGACTGAACAACAAATTAGCCGAACTCAGGCGTGGCTGGAAAGTTTACGACCTAAAACCCTCCCCCTCGCCTTTGCTGCAATTATCGTCGGGACGGCGCTGGCATGGTGGCAAGGTCACTTCGATCCGCTGGTCGCTCTGCTGGCACTCATTACCGCCGGGCTATTACAGATCCTCTCTAACCTCGCCAATGACTACGGTGATGCCGTCAAAGGTAGCGACAAACCTGACCGCATTGGACCTCTGCGCGGCATGCAAAAAGGGGTCATTACCCAGCAAGAGATGAAACGGGCGCTCATTATTACCGTCGTGCTCATTTGCCTCTCTGGACTGGCGCTGGTCGCAGTGGCGTGTCATAACCTGGCTGATTTTGTCGGCTTCCTGATTCTTGGTGGGTTATCAATTATCGCCGCTATCACCTATACCGTGGGCAATCGTCCTTATGGTTATATCGGCCTGGGTGATATTTCCGTACTGGTGTTCTTTGGCTGGTTGAGTGTGATGGGCAGCTGGTATTTGCAGGCGCATACGCTGATTCCGGCGCTGATCCTTCCGGCGACAGCCTGTGGTTTGCTGGCAACGGCGGTGCTTAACATTAACAATCTGCGCGATATCAATAGCGACCGCGAGAATGGCAAAAACACACTGGTAGTGCGCTTAGGTGAAGTGAACGCCCGTCGTTACCATGCTTGCCTGCTGATGGGCTCGCTGGTGTGTCTGGCGCTGTTTAATCTCTTTTCACTGCATAGCCTGTGGGGTTGGCTGTTCCTGCTGGCAGCACCGTTGCTGGTGAAGCAAGCCCGTTATGTGATGCATGAAATGGACCCGGTGGCGATGCGTCCGATGCTGGAACGCACCGTCAAAGGAGCATTACTAACTAACCTGCTGTTTGTTTTGGGAATATTCTTAAGCCAGTGGGCTACATAACTGACAAATATCAATTAACAATTGATGATTTTGCCAACAACCCACATAGCGCGATATACTGAAAATTCTCGCAGCAACTGAATGTTAAGCCTATGAAATACGATACTTCCGAGCTTTGTGACATCTATCAAGAAGATGTCAACGTCGTGGAACCGCTGTTCTCCAACTTTGGTGGACGGGCGTCGTTTGGCGGACAAATCATCACGGTAAAATGTTTCGAGGACAACGGGTTGCTGTACGATCTGCTCGAACAGAATGGCCGTGGTCGTGTCCTTGTCGTCGATGGCGGTGGTTCTGTTCGTCGCGCACTGGTCGATGCTGAACTGGCGCGTCTGGCAGTACAAAATGAATGGGAAGGCCTGGTCATTTACGGCGCGGTGCGTCAGGTAGATGATCTGGAAGAACTGGACATCGGCATCCAGGCGATGGCCGCAATTCCGGTCGGTGCCGCTGGCGAAGGCATTGGCGAAAGCGATGTCCGCGTCAATTTTGGCGGCGTCACCTTCTTCTCCGGCGACCATCTCTATGCCGACAATACCGGGATTATTCTTTCTGAAGATCCGCTGGATATTGAATAAGTATCTGCCATGCGTTAAAAGGGGAATTAAATTCCCCTTTTTTATACATGGACGTATTCATGCAGAATATTATTCTTTTAATTATATATTTATTTCTTATAGCCGTTAACCATTTCCGCTACAAATTCCTTTTATCTGGCAACACCGGTGAAATGATTTTATATTTTGCTAACGTGTTTTTTAACCCACTTGCCCTATCATTTATTACCGCAACAATCATCTGTATAACGATAAAAAAAAGAAGCAGCCGCAGCTTTATTCGCGGCACTTGTTGGTTAATGGGATTATTTCTTATCTATAGCAGCTATACGGTGTGGGAACGGCACAGCACATGGGATTATACTTTCCCGGGGCCAGGTATCACCGTCACGGTTCCGAGCAAACAGTGGGTTGCCAATATAGTAAAACAAGGGCCAACCCTGGTGACTCGGGATGCCCATGCTATTTTAGCTATTGTTGCCTTCTCACAAAATGAACTCGGTGTACATTCAATCGAGGAACTTACCGAGACTCAAAACGGAACTGCAGAAATGCATGTTTGTGATGTTCAGGGATTTACCTGCGCTTATCAGGAAGGAGTGCAAACAATGAGTGATGGCAAAGTAAGACATGCTATTTTCATGACTCTACTGGATAACACTAATTTGATACAACTGGTCGCAGCCATCGACCCAGATTATTTGGACGAATATCAAGAAGAAGTAATGAAAATGATGCTTTCTGCCCGTCAATGATCTGATTAATATATTATTGATACGAGATGCATTATCTTATTAATACTATGGATATTAGTTGTTTTTCTTAGTCACCTTCAGCACAGCAATCTGTGGTACGGGGTCCCTGGCATGGCTGGAAAATATATCAGTTCAGTCTTTCTGTGGTCACTATTACGTCCCGTGCTTGTGTCAGGTCTTTTATGCGCATTCGCTCAAAAAACACAGAAGTAAAAAAATAAGGCGCCTTGCGGCGCCTCTGCGTGGAAGAGATTAAACCTCTTCCATACGACCCAGCAGGGCCTGCAGACGTTCCTGCCAGCCGTTCTGCTGTTCTTTCAGATGGTTGTTCTCACGCTCCAGCTCTTCGCGCTGATGCTGGGCATTTTGAACTTCCTGCGACAGTGAGTTGTTTTTTTCTTTCAGCTCTTCGATTTCCATCTGCAACAGAGTGATGGTATCAATCGCCTGCTGTACTTTTGCTTCCAGTTTCTCAAACACTTCTAATGACATTGTCATACCTCTCCTGAATTGCAAGGCGTTGATGGATAAAAATCCTCGTCCCGATTACCGGTGACGCCTTAATAAATACGAGCGCATTTTAGTTAGCTCCGATTGTATGAAGCCGCGCCATCGCTGTCCAGCGGCACGCCTTGTAGATTACGGTTTGCCACACTTTTCATCCTTCTCCTGGTGACATAATCCACACCAATAGAAAATGTTAATAAAATTGTTACATTAATGTTCTAACAAACATACATCATGTATAGACAGATGAAAAAAATAGCGCGATAACGCTCATTTTATGACGAAGCACACACATTTTAAGTTCGATATTTCTCGTTTTCGCTCGTTAACGATAAGTTTACAGCATGCCTACAAGCATCGTGGAGGTCCGTGACTTTCACGCATACAACAAACATTAACTCTTCAGGATCCGATTATGAGTCAAACATCAACCTTGAAAGGCCAGTGCATTGCTGAATTCCTCGGTACCGGGTTGTTGATTTTTTTCGGTGTCGGTTGCGTTGCTGCACTTAAAGTCGCTGGCGCGTCTTTTGGTCAGTGGGAAATCAGTGTTATTTGGGGACTGGGGGTGGCGATGGCCATCTATCTAACCGCAGGGGTTTCCGGCGCACATCTTAATCCAGCTGTCACCATTGCGCTGTGGCTGTTTGCCTGTTTCGACAAGCGCAAGGTTATTCCTTATATCGTTTCACAAGTCGCCGGAGCTTTCTGCGCTGCGGCATTAGTTTACGGGCTTTACTACAATTTATTCTTCGACTTCGAGCAGACCCATCATATTGTTCGCGGAAGCGTTGAAAGTGTTGATCTGGCGGGTACTTTCTCTACTTATCCTAACCCTCATATCAATTTTGTGCAGGCCTTCGCAGTTGAGATGGTGATTACCGCTATTCTGATGGGGCTGATCCTGGCGTTAACGGACGATGGTAACGGCGTACCGCGCGGCCCTTTGGCTCCCTTGCTGATTGGTCTACTGATTGCGGTCATTGGCGCATCTATGGGGCCATTAACGGGCTTTGCCATGAACCCAGCACGTGATATCGGTCCGAAAGCCTTTGCCTGGCTGGCGGGCTGGGGCAATGTCGCCTTTACCGGCGGCAGAGACATTCCTTACTTCCTGGTGCCGCTTTTTGGCCCTATCGTTGGCGCGATTGTTGGTGCATTCGCCTACCGCAAACTGATTGGTCGCCATTTGCCTTGCGATATCTGTGTTGTGGAAGAAAAGGAGATCACAACTCCTTCAGAACAAAAAGCTTCGCTGTAATGTGACTACGGGACAATTAAACATGACTGAAAAAAAATATATCGTTGCGCTCGACCAGGGCACCACCAGCTCCCGCGCGGTCGTGATGGATCACGATGCCAATATCATTAGCGTGTCACAGCGCGAATTTGAGCAAATTTACCCAAAACCAGGCTGGGTAGAACACGACCCGATGGAAATCTGGGCCACCCAAAGCTCCACACTGGTAGAAGTGCTGGCGAAAGCAGATATTAATTCCGATCAAATTGCAGCTATCGGTATTACGAACCAGCGTGAAACCACCATCGTCTGGGAAAAAGAAACCGGCAAGCCTATCTATAACGCTATTGTCTGGCAGTGCCGTCGTACCGCCGAGATCTGTGAGCATCTCAAGCGTGACGGCATGGAAGAGTACATTCGTAACAACACCGGTCTGGTGATTGACCCGTACTTCTCTGGCACCAAAGTGAAGTGGATCCTCGACCATGTGGAAGGTTCCCGCGAGCGTGCACGCCGTGGTGAACTGCTGTTTGGTACGGTTGATACCTGGCTTATCTGGAAAATGACTCAGGGCCGCGTTCACGTCACTGATTACACTAATGCGTCTCGTACCATGTTATTCAACATCCATACTCTGGACTGGGACGACAAAATGCTCGACGCGCTGGATATCCCGCGTGAGATGCTGCCAGAAGTACGTCGTTCTTCCGAAGTGTACGGTCAGACCAACATTGGCGGCAAAGGCGGCACGCGTATTCCGATCGCCGGGATTGCGGGCGACCAGCAGGCGGCACTCTTCGGCCAGTTGTGCGTGAAAGAAGGGATGGCGAAGAATACCTACGGTACCGGCTGCTTTATGCTGATGAACACCGGCGAGAAAGCAGTGAAATCAGAAAACGGTCTGCTGACCACCATCGCCTGTGGCCCGAGCGGAGAAGTAAACTACGCACTGGAAGGTGCGGTATTTATGGCGGGCGCCTCCATTCAGTGGCTACGCGATGAAATGAAGTTGATTAACGACGCCTACGATTCCGAATACTTTGCAACTAAAGTACAAAACACCAACGGTGTGTATGTCGTTCCGGCGTTTACCGGACTGGGTGCGCCCTACTGGGATCCGTATGCGCGCGGGGCCATTTTCGGCTTAACTCGTGGGGTGAACGCCAACCACATCATCCGTGCGACGCTGGAGTCTATTGCCTATCAGACGCGTGACGTGCTGGAAGCAATGCAGGCCGACTCAGGCATTCGTCTGCACGCCCTGCGCGTGGACGGTGGCGCGGTGGCAAATAACTTCCTGATGCAGTTCCAGTCCGATATTCTCGGCACGCGCGTTGAGCGCCCGGAAGTTCGCGAAGTGACTGCGTTGGGTGCGGCCTATCTTGCTGGTCTGGCGGTTGGCTTCTGGCAAAATCTCGACGAACTGCAAGAGAAAGCAGTGATTGAACGCGAGTTCCGTCCTGGCATCGAAACTACCGAGCGTAATTACCGTTACGCTGGCTGGAAAAAAGCGGTCAAACGCGCGATGGCCTGGGAAGAACACGACGAGTAATGTCAGGCACCTGAACCGATTGTCTGATGCTGATCGCCTGATGCGACGCTGACGCGTCTTATCAGGCCTACGAGCCGGATACATATCCGGCATCACACAGACTCTGAAACCGTGCGGGGGCAACCCCCGCACACATCAATAATCCGCTCCCTCCCCTGTGCTACACTTCGCGCCATTCCTTACTGCTTAGAGTTTGCTATGAGACGAGAACTTGCCATCGAATTTTCCCGCGTCACCGAATCTGCGGCGCTGGCTGGCTACAAATGGTTAGGACGCGGCGATAAAAATACCGCTGACGGCGCAGCGGTTAACGCCATGCGCATTATGCTCAACCAGGTCAACATTGACGGCACTATCGTCATTGGTGAAGGTGAAATCGACGAAGCACCGATGCTCTACATTGGTGAAAAAGTCGGTACTGGTCGCGGTGATGCAGTGGATATTGCTGTTGATCCGATTGAAGGCACGCGCATGACGGCGATGGGCCAGGCTAACGCGCTGGCGGTGCTGGCTGTAGGCGATAAAGGCTGCTTCCTCAACGCGCCAGATATGTATATGGAAAAGCTGATCGTCGGACCGGGAGCTAAGGGCGCCATTGACCTGAATCTGCCGTTAGCGGATAACCTGCGCAATGTTGCCGCTGCGCTCGGCAAACCATTGAGTGAACTGACGGTAACGATTCTGGCGAAACCGCGCCACGATGCCGTTATCGCAGAAATGCAGCAACTCGGCGTGCGCGTGTTTGCGATTCCGGATGGTGACGTTGCGGCCTCAATTCTCACCTGTATGCCAGACAGCGAAGTTGACGTGCTTTACGGCATTGGCGGCGCGCCGGAAGGCGTGGTTTCTGCGGCGGTGATTCGGGCGTTAGATGGCGATATGAATGGCCGTCTGCTGGCGCGTCATGATGTCAAAGGCGACAACGCAGAAAATCGCCGCATTGGTGAACAGGAACTGGCACGCTGCAAAGCAATGGGCATCGAAGCGGGTAAAGTGTTGCGTCTGGGCGATATGGCGCGCAGCGATAACGTCATCTTTTCCGCAACCGGTATCACTAAGGGCGATCTACTGGAAGGTATTAGCCGCAAAGGCAATATCGCCACTACCGAAACGCTGCTGATCCGTGGTAAATCCCGCACTATTCGTCGCATTCAGTCGATTCACTATCTGGATCGTAAAGACCCGGATATGCAGGTGCACATTCTCTGAGTGATTTGATCGATTGAGCCTTCCAGTCCTTCGGGACTGGAATTTTTTTGTTCGGAGAACGAAGATAAGGCAAGTCAATCAAAACAGGAGAAAAACATGGCTGATTGGGTAACAGGCAAAGTCACTAAAGTGCAGAACTGGACCGACGCCCTGTTTAGTCTCACCGTTCACGCTCCCGTGCTTCCGTTTACCGCCGGGCAATTCACTAAACTTGGCCTTGAAATTGACGGCGAACGCGTCCAGCGCGCTTACTCCTACGTTAACTCGCCCGATAATCCCGATCTGGAGTTTTACCTGGTCACCGTTCCCGATGGCAAATTAAGCCCGCGACTGGCGGCGCTAAAACCGGGTGACGAAGTGCAAGTGGTTAGCGAGGCGGCTGGCTTCTTTGTGCTGGATGAAGTGCCGGACTGCGAAACACTGTGGATGCTGGCAACCGGTACAGCGATTGGCCCTTATTTATCAATTCTGCAATTGGGCAAAGATTTAGATCGCTTCAAAAACCTGGTGCTGGTTCACGCCGCACGATATGCCGCCGACTTAAGCTATCTGCCGCTGATGCAAGAACTGGAAAAACGCTACGAAGGGAAACTGCGCATTCAGACGGTGGTCAGTCGGGAAACGGCTGCGGGTTCGCTCACCGGGCGAATACCGGCGTTAATTGAAAGCGGTGAACTGGAAAACGCGGTTGGCCTACCAATGGATAAAGAAACCAGTCACGTGATGCTGTGTGGTAATCCGCAAATGGTGCGCGATACGCAACAGCTGCTAAAAGAAACCCGGCAGATGACGAAACATTTACGTCGTCGACCGGGCCACATGACAGCGGAGCATTACTGGTAAGCGGTTACTTATCGATAAACGGCACGATGAGCAGGTCCGCATTCAACTTATTGATCATCCCGCGGTATGCTGGCATCAAACGGTTGATAAATGAGTGGTGATGCCCACAGACAAGGAGGTCGCACTGCTCTTGTTGCAGAATTTCAAGCAGTGTTTCCGGCATTTCTCCGCGTTCAATACGCAGTTTGGTCTTCGGCCACTGAATATTTTTCGTCAGTTTATACAGCTTGTTATCTGACTTATCTTTCAATAGTTGAAGAATATCTTCTGTTGCAGGGAAGTAAATGCCCGGATACAACTCGCTTAAGCCATCATCAATATGAATCAATGTCAGGTGAGCGTCATTATGTCTGGCGAGATCCAGGGCTTTGTTCACCAGTAAGGCATCTTCTTCATTTCCGGAAATTGCCACGCCAATGTGTTTATAAGCCATGTTTAACTCCTTCTAAAGCGACTCCATCAAGCTAACGAACGCAGGGATAACTCAAAAATAATCATCTCGGCCTGGCATGAGAAGGTGAAGGCCGCATCAAGCTCAACTTGCCCCTCCAGGTCCTTAATCTTATAGGCCACGCTGGCCCCTTCATCCGCAGAGGATGCAGTGGCGGCAAGCTCTTTCAGTTTGGTCATAAAGGACTCTGCTTCTTCGCGGGTGGCAAAAAAGCGCGAAAACTTACTGGTACAGTTGTCGTTATCAATCACCGTACCGATATCAATCGCACATCCTTTAGTACTGCATTTATCTACGACATCTTTCATAGGGCACCTCTGTATATTCGCCTCTCTGTCGATTACGACTTAAGAATAATGCGCCGTTAAGAGAAGAACAAACAAGTAATGATCTTATGGATTACCATTTTTTTTGATATTGCTTAAGGTGAGGAAATGAGGAGGATTTTCCGGGCATTGTCATTTCCAGCGTGGAAATAACGATCCCGGAAAAAAATAGCAATAAAAGATATATTAAAGGTTAATTACTTGATTTATTGTCGGCTTTATACTTCACATCCAGAGTATCTTTGCCAAATTTATTTTCGCCCTGCGTACCGACAAATGCGCCAAGATCAATAAGCATCATCACCAGAATCAACGTCGGGACAAAACGCCCCACCGTCCATTGCCAGACGCCCGGTAAAATCGCCCAGTTACCCGCCAGCAGCATCCACGCTACAATCATTAAAAATGCCCATGCGCCGGAACGCCCGCGATCGTGCAGTCGTTTGACCGTTACTGCCGCTGTCGGCCAAAGTAAGCACACCAGGCAAAACGCGGCGGTCTGGATATCGAGTAAGTTTTTACCTGCCAGTGAGAAAAGCACCAGCATGCCAACGAACCAGAGGCCAATCCAAATCCAGAAATCACGGCGCCCAATACGCCCTTTAAACGAGAATAACCATTGCTGTATGGTCATGTAAGTTCCTTGATGGTTGTCTTTTCCAGGATTCTACCCTTTTGACAAGGGAGACAGATATCGTTTTAATCGGAGCCAGTCATAACAAAAGGTACTGTCGATGAAGCCAGGGTTTACGCTGTTTTTTCTCTTATGTTCTGCATCAGCCGTTAGCACAACGGTGCATGCACAAACACCAGGTACGGCGACCACTGCGCCCTATCTGCTTGCTGGCGCCCCTACCTTCGATCTCTCCATCAGCCAGTTTCGAGAAAACTTTAACAGCCAGAACCCCAACCTGCCACTGAACGAGTTTCGCGCCATCGACAGCAGCCCCGACAAAGCCAATCTGACTCGCGCCGCCAGTAAAATTAACGAGAACTTGTATGCCTCTACGGCGCTGGAGCGTGGCACTTTAAAAATCAAAAGCATTCAAATTACCTGGCTACCAATCCAGGGACCAGAGCAAAAAGCCGCCAAAGCAAAAGCTCATGAATACATGGCGGCGGTGATCCGCACACTCACCCCGCTGATGACCAAAACACAAAGCCAGAAAAAGCTACAGTCGCTCCTTACTGCGGGGAAAAACAAACGTTATTACACAGAGACAGAAGGCGCACTGCGCTATGTTGTCGCGGACAACGGCGAAAAGGGACTGACCTTCGCTGTTGAACCGATTAAGCTGGCGCTATCTGAATCGCTTGAAGGGTTGAATAAATGACAAAAAGCAAAGCCTTTCCAGTGATGAATCTCTATACTGTTTCACAGACCTGCTGCCCCGCGGGGCGGCCATCTTCCTTTATTCGCTTATAAGCGTGGAGAATTAAAATGCGACATCCTTTAGTGATGGGTAACTGGAAACTGAACGGCAGCCGCCACATGGTTCATGAGCTGGTTTCTAACCTGCGTAAAGAGCTGGCAGGCGTTGATGGCTGTGGCGTTGCAATCGCGCCACCAGAAATGTACATCGATATGGCGAAGCGTGAAGCTGAAGGCAGCCACATCATGCTGGGTGCGCAGAACGTGGATCTGAACCTGTCCGGCGCATTCACTGGTGAAACCTCTGCTGCTATGCTGAAAGACATCGGCGCACAGTACATCATCATCGGTCACTCTGAACGTCGTACTTACCACAAAGAGTCTGACGAACTGATCGCGAAAAAATTCGCGGTGCTGAAAGAGCAGGGTCTGACTCCGGTTCTGTGCATCGGTGAAACCGAAGCTGAAAACGAAGCGGGCAAAACTGAAGAAGTTTGCGCACGTCAGATCGACGCGGTACTGAAAACTCAGGGTGCTGCGGCATTCGAAGGTGCGGTAATCGCTTACGAACCAGTATGGGCAATCGGTACTGGCAAATCTGCAACTCCGGCGCAGGCTCAGGCTGTTCACAAATTTATCCGTGACCACATCGCTAAAGTTGACGCTAACATCGCTGAACAAGTGATCATCCAGTACGGCGGTTCTGTAAACGCGTCTAACGCCGCAGAACTGTTCGCTCAGCCGGACATCGACGGTGCGCTGGTTGGCGGTGCTTCTCTGAAAGCTGACGCCTTCGCAGTGATCGTTAAAGCTGCAGAAGCGGCTAAACAGGCTTAAGTCTGACTGGTGCCGGATATCGCATCCGGCACTTAGCTTTCCTCAACAACTCCTCGCTTTAACGCAAAATCTCACACTGATGATCCTGAAGTTCCTCGGCTGAAGCACGATTCAGCGTCAGCAGATTGCGCTGCGTCGCCAGCAATACAAACGAGTTATCACTCTGCCGCACCATCGCCAGCGCGTAACTGCCCATATGTTCCCGTGCCTCTGGCACTTCTTCTGCCAGCATCATAAACGGACTCCGTTTTACCAGCTCGCTTTCAGTTACCCTACGTGCCAGGTATTCATGCCCACGCAGCCCTCCGGGCAGCGGTAACCAACGGGTGCTGATATTCGCCAGATTATTATCCAGTTGTTCGCGCACATCAGGACGAATACAAGAGATATGAATATGAAAATGGTTTTGCGTGCGCCCGGTACGGGAGTTAATCGCCAGAGATACCGCGCGATCGGGGACTGGCTGGCCGTATTTTTTGCTCATAAAATCACGCGCCTGCCAGGCTAACCAGAAGAAATTAGGCGTTGAAGGATCGGTTAACAATGGGCTTTCAGTGCCGTTAATACGATACGTTGGCATCAACAAATATTGCAGAGGACCGTTGAGGTCTTTTAAAACCACATATCCGGCATTGGGTTTGACTTCCGCACATGGCGAAGGGCTTTGGTTTTGCTGCTGGTTGGGTAAACATTGCTCAAGGGCAATCTGGCGCAACGTGTCCGACTCTTCACCGGTCAATTTCCAGTAACCAATGCCTGTAGCAGCAACAGCGATAACCATCATCGCTAAAAAAAGAAGACCTGCTTTTTTCATCTTTTTTCCCTGTACCTCAAAGAGATGCAAGGGTAACGCAAAATCGTGACAAATAAAAAACCCGGTCGCGAGATGCCACCGGGTCTGATTGCCTTCAACAAAATTAACGTTTGCTGATTTGGTCAAACGTACCGCCGTTAGAGAAATGCTCTTTTTGCGCTTTCGTCCAGCCACCGAACTCTTCATCAATGGTGAATAACTTCAGCTTCGGAAAGGCATTTTCATATTTTTTCGCTACCTGAGGATCGCGCGGACGATAGTAGTTTTTAGCCGCAATCTCTTGGCCTTCTGGCGAGTAGAGATAGTTCAGGTAAGCTTCCGCCACCTCTTTAGTGCCTTTTTTCTCTACCACTTTATCGACAACTGACACCGTAGGCTCTGCGAGAATAGACTCGCTCGGCGTGACGATTTCGAATTTATCTTTCCCCAGTTCATTCGCCGCCAGCAGAGCTTCGTTTTCCCAGGCAATCAGCACGTCGCCAATGCCGCGCTCAACAAAGGTATTCGTTGAACCGCGCGCACCGGAATCCAGTACTTCGACGTTTTTATACAACGACTGCACGAATTCCTGCGCTTTTGCCTGATCGTTGTTGTTGTGATGCAAGGCGTAGCCCCAGGCGGCCAGGTAGTTCCAGCGAGCACCACCAGAACTTTTCGGGTTCGGGGTGATCACCGAAACACCAGGCTTAATCAAATCGTTCCAGTCGTGAATCTGCTTCGGATTGCCCTTGCGCACCAGGAAGACAATGGTAGAAGTATAAGGTGCGGAGTTATCCGGCAGACGCTTGATCCACGCTTTATCGATACGACCACGTTCAGCAATGGCATCCACGTCATAGGCTAGCGCCAGCGTGACGACATCAGCTTCTATGCCATTGATTACCGACGTCGCCTGTTTACCCGAACCGCCGTGCGACTGGCGAATCACCACGTTATCGCCGGTTTGCTGTTTCCAGTGGGCGCTGAAGGCTTTGTTGTACTGCTCGTACAGTTCGCGCGTTGGATCATACGAAACGTTAAGAAGCTGAATATCCTTTGCCATAACGCTGGTCGCTGCCAGTAATAAAGTTAACCCTACGCCCCACTTGTTCATCGCCCGGCTCTCTTATGTTGTGTTGTGATGAACAAAGCGTGCCAGAAAGGGATTCAAACATTAAAGAATAAAAAAAGATTGGCTATAACTTGCGGGTATATATGGGGGAGTTAAAAAGGCGGAAGAAATCCGCCTCATATTGCTGACAAAGTGCGCTTTGTTCATGCCGGATGCGGCGTGAACGCCTTATCCGGCCTACAAAAGCTTGCAAACTCAATAGATTGCAGAATTCATGTAGGCCTGATAAGCGAAGCGCATCAGGCATTTTTGCCTCTGTCATCGGTTTCAGGCTAAAGAAATCTGCCTTTTTCCGAAATCATTAATACAGTTTTTTCGCGCAGTCCAGCCAGTCACCTTTGAACGGACGCTTCATGTTTTCGATAGCATCGATGATGTCATGGTGAACCAGTTGTTCGTTCTGAATACCTACGCAACGACCACCGTAGCCTGCCAGCAGCAGATCGATAGCGTAAGCCCCCATACGGGAAGCCAGAATACGGTCGTAAGGTACCGGGGAACCACCACGCTGGATGTGGCCCAGCACAGTTGCACGGGTTTCACGGCCAGTTTCTTTTTCGATGAAATGAGCCAGCTCGTCGACGTCACACATATGTTCAGTGATCGCCACAATCGCGTGTTTTTTACCTTTCGCGATACCGGCTTTGATTTCGTTTACCAGATCGTCACGGCTGAATTCAACTTCCGGAACCACAACGAATTCACAGCCACCAGCAATAGCCGCAGCCAGAGTCAGATCGCCACAGTAGCGGCCCATCACTTCCACCACGGAAATACGTTGGTGAGAAGAAGAGGTGTCACGCAGACGGTCGATAGCTTCAACAACGGTGCTCAATGCCGTGAAGAAACCAATGGTGTAGTCAGTACCTTTGATGTCGTTGTCGATGGTGCCCGGCAGGCCGATGCACGGGAAGCCCATTTCGGTCAGACGCATTGCCCCCATGTAGGAACCGTCACCGCCGATAACCACCAGCGCGTCGATACCACGTTTTTTCAGGTTTTCGATAGCCACGGCGCGGATGTTCTCGTCGCGGAATTCCGGGAAGCGCGCAGAACCGAGGAATGTACCACCACGGTTGATCATGTCAGACACGCTGTAACGGTCTAGCTGTACCATACGGTCTTCATACAGACCCAGATAGCCGTCATAAATACCCATTACTTCCAGACCTTCTGTCAGCGCAGAACGAACAACCCCGCGAATTGCGGCGTTCATGCCTGGCGCATCACCGCCGCTTGTCAACACACCGATTTTCTTAATCATGACTACCTCTGAACTTTGGAATGCAAAATGAAATCTGTTGCCGGAAGTCTTCTTGCACATCGAAGTGATCCAACGAATGTACAAATAGTATAACAATCACTTCCTGCTGAATTGATTCAGGTCAGGCCAAATGGCGGTATTTTATACACAAAATGCGGGTCTGGCTCTCTTTTGTACGGATTATGAAAGCGTAGACCGTTTACTCTCCCTGGGTACGACAGAACAAGGATCCTGATGGATAATCACATCTGAACCCGGAAAACGCCGTAAAATAGCCTGCTCTACCTGATCCGCCACCATATGTGCCTGAACCAAAGGCAGAGAGTCTTCCATTTCCAAATGAATCTGAATAAAGCGGGTCGGCCCTGACTGCCGCGTGCGAAGATCGTGAGCGCCGCTAACTCCCGGCCAGGAAGTCACGATATCAATAATTTCCTGTCGTTCGCCATCGGGCAGCGCACGATCCAATAATGACTGGACCGCCTCATACCCCATGCGTAACGCGCTATATAAAATATAGATGCCGATTCCCAAAGCAAACAGGGCATCAGCACGATGCCAGCCGTACCAGGACAATCCCAGCGCCAGCAAAATCGCGCCGTTCATCATAACATCAGACTGATAATGTAGCATATCTGCCCGCACTGCCTGGCTTTGCGTCCGGCGAACGACCCAACGCTGAAACGAGACAAGAATAATCGTACAAATTAGCGCCACAATAGTCACGATAACCCCAACACCCGGGTCTTTCATCGGTGTCGGAGAAACCAAATGCTGAATACCGGTCAAAAACAGGAACAGCGCGGAGCCGGAGATAAACATACTTTGCGCCAGCGCGGCGAGCGATTCAGCTTTACCGTGACCAAAGGAGTGATTATCGTCGGCAGGTTGCAGTGAGTAACGCACGACCAATAAGTTAGTTAATGACGCGCCGATATCCACCAGCGAATCCACCAGCGCAGCGAGAATACTCACTGATCCGGTATACCACCATGCAAAAATTTTAATCAGTAATAACAGCGAAGCCATCGCCGTTGCAGCAATCGCTGCCCGACTGACCAGCTGCCCATAAGATTGATTCATAAATACTCCCGCTATCAACTGACGGTAGTATAACGGATGCAAATCATCTGCAATGCATCAAGTAACAGGCAAATTGCGGATAAAAAAAACCCCCACATCATGTGGGGGAAGACAGGGATGGTGTCTATGGCAAGGAAAACAGGGTTTACTACTGGGAACGTGAGTTGCTACTACTCAATAGCTTCAACGATGAACTTTTTTGCCATTGCGTCACGTCGCGCAACTGTTCCATTCGTTGTTGATGTTTCTTGTTTAAAACCGCTTGCTGCTCCGGCGTTAACAGGCGATACATTTGGTTGCGGACTTTTGCCATCTCAACCTGACGAGCTATTTGCTCGTTCGCCATTTTTTCTGCCTGTGCGCGCACAGCGTTTTCATCAAAATTTTCTGCGGTGACAAGGCGATGCATTGTCTCCAGTTCGCTAACATTAACAGGTGGCTGTTCGTGCCGGGCCTGTTGCATAAGATCTCGCATCTGCTGACGCTGATGTTCGGTTAAACTTATGCCGTCGAACATATGGCTCTGCGTACTGCGCTGCGTAAGTTCTTCTCCCGGATGCCAGTTATCGCCTGAACCGACTTCAGCAGCGTGGCTTAATGAACTGACTGCCAGCGTTGAGGCCATGACGGCAGCGGTAACTATGCGCATCATTTGCTCCCAAATCTTTCTGTCGCGATTCAACGATAGAGAGTTTACGATTCAGGCTGCAAACATGCGTCAGGGGGTGTAAAACAACGTAAAGTCATGGATTAGCGACGTCTGATGACGTAATTTCTGCCTCGGAGGTATTTAAACAATGAATAAAATCCTGTTAGTTGATGATGACCGAGAGCTGACATCCCTGTTAAAGGAGCTGCTCGAGATGGAAGGCTTCAACGTGATTGTTGCCCACGATGGGGAACAGGCGCTTGCTCTTCTGGACGACAGCATTGATTTACTTTTGCTTGATGTGATGATGCCGAAGAAAAATGGTATCGATACGCTGAAAGCGCTTCGCCAGACACACCAGACGCCAGTCATTATGTTGACGGCTCGCGGCAGTGAACTTGATCGCGTCCTCGGCCTTGAGCTGGGTGCGGATGACTATCTCCCGAAACCGTTTAACGATCGTGAACTGGTTGCGCGTATTCGCGCGATCCTGCGCCGTTCGCACTGGAGCGAGCAACAGCAGAACAGCGATAACGGTTCGCCGACGCTGGAAGTTGACGCCTTAGTGCTGAATCCAGGCCGTCAGGAAGCCAGCTTCGACGGGCAAACACTGGAGTTAACCGGTACTGAATTTACCCTGCTCTACCTACTGGCGCAGCATCTGGGTCAGGTGGTTTCTCGCGAGCATTTAAGCCAGGAAGTGCTGGGCAAACGCCTGACGCCTTTCGACCGTGCTATCGATATGCATATTTCCAACCTGCGTCGTAAGCTGCCGGATCGTAAAGACGGTCATCCTTGGTTTAAAACATTGCGTGGTCGCGGCTATCTGATGGTTTCCGCTTCATGATAGGCAGCTTAACCGCGCGCATCTTCGCCATCTTCTGGCTGACGCTGGCGCTGGTGTTGATGCTGGTTTTGATGTTACCCAAGCTCGATTCACGCCAGATGACCGAGCTTCTGGATAGCGAACAGCGTCAGGGGCTGATGATTGAGCAGCATGTCGAAGCGGAACTGGCGAACGATCCACCCAACGATTTAATGTGGTGGCGTCGCCTGTTCCGGGCCATTGATAAGTGGGCGCCACCAGGCCAGCGTTTATTACTGGTGACCACTGAAGGCCGTGTGATCGGCGCTGAACGCAGCGAAATGCAGATCATTCGCAACTTTATAGGTCAGGCCGATAACGCCGATCATCCGCAGAAGAAAAAGTATGGTCGCGTGGAACTGGTGGGTCCGTTCTCCGTGCGTGATGGCGAAGATAATTACCAACTGTATCTGATTCGCCCGGCCAGCAGTTCTCAATCCGATTTCATAAACTTACTGTTTGACCGCCCGCTATTACTGCTGATTGTCACCATGCTGGTCAGTACGCCGCTGCTGTTGTGGTTGGCCTGGAGCCTGGCAAAACCGGCGCGTAAGCTGAAAAACGCTGCCGATGAAGTTGCCCAGGGGAACTTACGCCAGCATCCGGAACTGGAAGCGGGGCCACAAGAATTTCTTGCCGCAGGTGCCAGTTTTAACCAGATGGTGACCGCACTGGAACGCATGATGACCTCCCAGCAGCGCCTGCTTTCTGATATCTCTCACGAGCTGCGCACGCCGCTGACGCGTCTGCAACTGGGTACGGCGTTACTGCGTCGTCGTAGTGGTGAAAGCAAGGAACTGGAGCGTATTGAAACCGAAGCCCAGCGTCTGGACAGCATGATCAACGACCTGTTGGTAATGTCGCGTAATCAGCAGAAAAACGCGCTGGTGAGCGAGACAATCAAAGCCAACCAGTTGTGGAACGAAGTGCTGGATAACGCGGCGTTCGAAGCGGAACAAATGGGCAAGTCGTTTACGGTTAACTTCCCGCCAGGGCCGTGGCCGCTGTACGGCAACCCGAACGCCCTGGAAAGTGCGCTGGAAAACATTGTGCGTAATGCTCTGCGTTATTCCCATACGAAGATTGAAGTGGGCTTTGCGGTAGATAAAGACGGTATCACCATTACGGTGGACGACGATGGTCCTGGCGTTAGCCCGGAAGATCGCGAACAGATTTTCCGCCCGTTCTATCGTACAGATGAAGCGCGCGATCGTGAATCTGGCGGTACAGGTTTGGGGCTGGCGATTGTCGAAACCGCCATTCAGCAGCACCGTGGTTGGGTGAAAGCGGAAGACAGCCCGCTGGGCGGTTTACGTCTGGTGATTTGGCTGCCGCTGTATAAGCGGAGTTAAACTCCGCTTTTGTAGATCGGATAAGGCGTTTACGCCGCATCCGGCGTCTGAGCATGATGCCTGATGCGACGCTGATAGCGTCTTATCAGGCCTACTCTCCGGGGGTTATTTCCCCCACAACCGCCGCGAATTATCTTCAATCTTGCCGCTAAGTCGGCGTTTCTGCATCGTCCGCGTCCAGCTTTTCGATAGCCCGGCTGCGGAAAGCAAGCGGTGATACTGCTCATCATCAAACGGCATATGCCATGCGATGGCGGCAGCCTCTTGCACGGTCACATCGCTAACGCGGGAAACCAACTCCAGCGGCGCATCAGCAGATACCAGCCCCGACGCAATCACGCTATACAGCCAGCCGACTTTACCCGTGTTTTGCATCAACTGAGCTATATCACTGATATCAAAGTGGTAATTGAGTTTGTAGCACGGAGAGCGCGGCTGGGTGACCTGAATCAACGCCTCTCCCCAGCGGAAAATATCGCCAATATAAACATTATTTTCCGTCAGACCGTCGGTTGAGAGGTTTTCACCAAACGCAGGTGCAACAAACAACTCTGCCTGTTCCGGAAATTCCCGCGCCCAGTAGAGATAATGCTCGCGAGGATAATGACACAGCGCCCTGTCCGGCCCACCGTGAATCTTTTTCTCTGCCTGTTCGTCGCCTTCCAGCCCCAGTTCTGTCAACATTAACTCGCCATCGACCTGGATTTTCGCAATTGCACTTGGACGGCTTTCCGGATAATCCCGAATGTTGCCTGTGTATACATCAACCGGATATCGCATCTGTTCCCTCTCCACCGAGAAATTTCCCCATTAGACCATATTTATTTTACGTCAGGCGCGCAAAATGAGAGCACGGTTCACATGACAAAACTGTAGACATGTTATCAATGAGATGTTTTTGAAACACCATTTCATTATGAGGAGTTTACAGCGTGGCTGATAAATCACTGTTTTCTGGCGTCTGGTGTCCTTCCATCACGCCGATGGATAAAGACGGGAATATAGACCTTAACGGATTGAAGCAGCATCTGCAGCGACTCACTGACGCTAATATCGATGTGATATTGCTAATGGGAAGCATTGGTGAGTTTGCCTCCTTCACCCTGGAAGAGAGGCTCATGCTTATTCGTGAAGCACGAGCCATGAGCAAGCTAAAAATGGTGGCCAACGTCTCATCCACATGCACACATGATGTGCTGGTTATGGCGCAAGAAGCGTATCGCGTTGGCTACGATGCGGTGATGATCCTCCCGCCTTACTACTACAGCCAAACGGCAAAGCAATTATTAAGCTATTTCCGTCACCTGGGTCGCGAATTACAGGGCAAATGGTTCGCATATAACTTCCCGGCGCGGACCGGTTGTGATTTAACCCCAGACCTGGTCGCCACACTGGCGAGTGAGTTTCCTGAGTTTGCCGGAATTAAAGATACTGTCGATTGCCAGTCACACACCCGCAGCATGATTCAGGCAACTCAGGCTGTGCGTCCTGATTTTGCGGTGCTTTCGGGGTATGACGAGTATTACATTCCTAATTTGCTGGCTGGCGGCGCGGGGATAATCTCTGGCTTAAATAACGTTATGCCAGAGCTGTTTGTCGGAGCCCGCGAAGCCTTCAAACGCGGCGACCTGGCAGCTTTACAAGATATTCAGCAACAGATTGGTACTTATATGTCCATCTACGCCATCGGTGAAGATTTTGTCACTACCATCAAGACGGTGGTATCACGTAAGTTTGGTTACTGCACAGGAGTGTCGCGCAATGCCGGTGGGGAGTTAACAGAAAGCGAATGTCGGACGATTGATGAGGTATTTGTTATTTAAGGTAAAACGCCGGATGAACGTCAATTCATCCGGCGATGATATGGAATAAGAGAGGTTATTTCACCGTACCCAGAATTTCGATCTTCGCCACTCTGGCTTTGGCTTTACGTGACCAGACAGAGGTAAGAATTGGCACCAGAATCGACGTCACAATTACCGCCGTCGCCACCAACGAAGTTGCCGCAGGCGCCATCGGTTTAAAGGCCGGGATCATTTCCGCAATCAGTACCGGCGTTGCCACTGCGGCCCCGGCAGAACTGGAGGCGGCAATTCCGGCGGTGCCATCGCCACCGCCAATCAATTTATCGGCAATAATCAACGGAATACCGGTCACGATAATCACCGCCACGCCCAACAGGATCCCCAACAAACCGGTCTGGGCAATCACGGTTAAATCAATGGTATTGCCCAGCGCGAAGGCAAAGAACGGAATCAGCGTCTGCACCGCTTTGCTAAAAAACTCGCGCAATTCAGAATCAAGGTTCCCCAGCGCGAAGCCCACCAGGAACGGCAACACTGCGCCAACGAAAACATGCGGTTCAAACGAAGCAATCCCGGCGGTTCCCAGAATAATCATCGTCATTAGCGGACCAGATTCCAGCGACATCAACACAAATGCCCCGGCCTCTTCTTTGGTGCCGTACTGTTGCATGATAGAGGCATACAGACCGCCGTTGGTCATGTCCATTGCCGCCACCAGCGCCAGCGTTGAAAGCCCGGCAAAAAATCCAACTTCGACACCGTGCTCAGGAATAATGCGCGAAGCAATGGCCGCAACCACCCACGCAACGGCAATTTTGGTTACCACCAGCGTACCGGATTTACGCAACACTGTTCCCGTCGCGCTTAATTTGATAGACGCCCCCATGCAGAAAAACCACACCGCCAGAATTGGCACCGTGCCAGTAATCATCCCGTTGGTGAATGATCCAAAATATTTCCCCGCCCCCGGCGAGAAGGTATGACACAGTGCGCCAAGGAACAGCGGGATGAGCATCATCCCCCCCGGGATTTTCTCTATCGTGCGTTTTATCTGCATTTCCATCACCTGTTGGCATATTTTTATAGGCTGATGCGAAGTTCCTTAACGGAGCATCAGTGTTGATGGAAACGAAGATAGACATTCATCATAGCAATAAAAGTGATCAACACCACACCAATTGAAACGTCGTTTTAATTTTATAGGATCATTGTTTTTCTTTTGAAATTGATCACAAAAAAACCACCGTTATGCACGATGGTTTGTTTTTTATGCTGACAAGAGGCGTAAACGCCTCATTGCAGCAGGCAAGATGCGATTATTTTTTCGCCGCGAAACGTGCCGCAGCTTCATCCCAGTTCACTACGTTCCAGAACTCTTTGATGTAGTCCGGACGACGGTTCTGGAATTTCAGGTAGTAAGCGTGTTCCCACACATCCAGACCCACAATCGGGAAGCCGGAAGCGCCAGAAATGGCTTCGCCCATCAGCGGGGAGTCCTGGTTAGCAGTAGAAACCACCGCCAGTTTATCGCCTTTCAGCACCAGCCATGCCCAGCCGGAACCAAAGCGGGAAGCTGCCGCTTTTTCAAATTCTGCTTTGAAGTTATCAACGGAACCGAAATCACGTTCGATAGCCGCTTTCAGATCGCCCTGCAGGGTGGTGCCTTTTTTCAGACCTTTCCAGAACAGACTGTGGTTAGCGTGACCGCCAGCGTTGTTGCGCAGAACGGTTTTTTTGTCTGCTGGCAGCTGGTCCAGTTTGGTGATCAGCTCTTCAACCGGCAGGTTAGCGAATTCTGGCAGGCTTTCCAGCGCCGCGTTGGCGTTGTTGACGTAGGTCTGATGGTGTTTGGTGTGGTGGATTTCCATAGTCTGCTTATCGAAGTGCGGTTCCAGGGCATCGTAAGCATACGGCAGGGATGGCAGGGTATAGCTCATATTCATCTCCAGTATTGTCGGGCGGCCGATTGTTAATGCCGCGTAAGCAGTTGGTTCATTATAGTTAATTAAATGATATTGAAAATGATTATCAATGCCGTACTTTTCATAGGGGAATGCCCGAGATGATTCCGGTCAGTTTTTCTACCCAGTCAATTAAAAACGCCAACTCACGCCGGTGACAAAAGTAAAACTTTCATTACGGTCAATCATTGGGCTGTTAGTGATCTCTTCTGGCAGCTCACTGTATCCGGCACTCGCCATTAATACGACGTGTTCTCCGATGGGGTATTTTGCCGTCAGGCTGACATAAGGCACCCAGGCATCCTGCGCGGTATAACTCGCCAGACCGCTGCGACGAGACTCGCTCTCTGAAATGCCATAGTAATAGTCACTGAAATTCTCGTCATAATAGAGAACGCCAAGAGCAGGTGTCAGCGACAGGCGACCTATCTGCATTTTGTGGAATAACGATAACTCACCTACCCAACCGTTACTGTTATCCAGAACATCAGCTGCCGCAGAAGCTTTCACGGTCCCCCAACGCTCATGGTGATACCAGGCAACTCCCGCCATTGCCGTACTGTCACGCTTATCGAGTTGTTGCATAGCATGGTCGTCATTATCGGCAGGATCAAATTCCAGCGGCATCCAGGATGCAGTCAGGCTAAGTTCATTTTTTTCACTTTGCGACAGAATAAAACCTAACGTCGTCTGGCGGACATAAAAAGAATCGCCCTCATAACTGATCAGCGGAATTGCTTTGGTATTTTCATTATAACCGCGATAAGGCGATTCATTATAAACTGCGCCAGCACCAACGGATAATTCTGCGGCAGTTGCACTTGCCATAAAAGGCATAAAAAATAACGCCACAATATTGCGGTTAATTAACATGTCCGACATTCCATTTTAAATTAAGATAAAAAAGAGTCGGCATAGTAATACTTACAATTTCTCCGGTGCAAGATTCATATTTATATAGTAATATATAAAATTATATATAAATTGGACTGTTGCGATGACAAAATTACAACTCAAGTACCGGGAGTTAAAAATTATCTCGGTAATCGCTGCCAGTGAAAATATCAGCCATGCTGCCACCGTGCTTGGCATCGCGCAGGCCAATGTCAGTAAATATCTTGCTGATTTTGAATCAAAAGTGGGCTTAAAAGTCTTTGACAGAACCACACGGCAATTGATGCTGACGCCTTTTGGAACCGCGCTATTACCGTACATTAATGATATGCTCGACAGAAACGAGCAGCTTAATAATTTTATTGCAGATTATAAGCATGAGAAACGTGGTCGGGTTACCATCTACGCACCAACTGGCATTATTACCTATTTATCCAAACACGTTATCGACAAAATTAAAGATATCGGTGAAATCACCTTATCGCTAAAAACCTGCAATCTTGAGCGCAACGCCTTTTATGAAGGTGTCGAATTTCCCGATGATTGTGATGTTTTAATCAGCTACGCGCCACCAAAAGATGAATCGCTGGTTGCCAGTTTTATTACGCAATATGCAGTAACCGCCTATGCCAGCCAAACTTATCTTGAGAAACACCCCATTAGCCGACCAGACGAACTTGAACATCACTCCTGTATTTTGATCGACTCGATGATGATCGATGACGCGAATATCTGGCGCTTCAACGTCGCCGGAAGTAAAGAAGTACGTGATTATCGTGTTAAGGGAAATTACGTCTGTGACAATACTCAGTCGGCGCTGGAGCTGGCGCGAAATCACCTGGGGATAGTGTTTGCGCCAGACAAAAGTGTGCAGAGCGACCTGCAAGACGGCACGCTGATCCCCTGCTTTCAGCAACCGTATGAATGGTGGCTGGATCTGGTGGCTATCTTCCGTAAACGGGAATACCAGCCCTGGCGGGTCCAGTATGTGTTGGACGAGATGCTGCGTGAAATTCGCCACCAGCTTGCCCAGTCGCAGCAACTGCGGCCTGAACAAGCGGCGGAAAACAAAGATTAGTGGTCGAGATAAAGGTAATGCACCCAGCTGGTCATGCGTAACAGCACTTTGCGCATAACCGAAACATGGCTGAAATGATCGGAATAGACCGCCACCTGGGCGTAAATACCGTCTGGTAATGCGCTCAAATCAGTATGCTCATCCAGCTCAATGGTCGCGATAACGCCATCAGAACCTGGTGCTGTATTTAAGGACTGTAAAGTGCCGGTCGACTGATAAGCCCCGCCAGGAACAGCTGGACTGATGGCTGCCAGCTTACCGCTGAAGACCTTACCAGGCAGGGCATTAAACACCACTTCCGCATCATCGCCGGGGGCCAGGCGCAGCAAGGAGTTCTGGCGGAACTGCGCCACAATTTGTCGTTTCTGATCGGGTATAAACACCATTACCGGACGCAGCGGCAGCGACGCGGCATACGTTCCTGCACGAATCAGTACCTGAGTCACGTAACCGTCGCTCGGCGCACGCACTACCGTCTGCTCAAGGTTATATTTTGCTTCCGCAAGCTGCGCTTTCAGGCTGGCGATTTGAGAATGTTCCCCCAACACCAGGCTATCCAGTTGGCTCTGGATCTGTTTTTGTTCCGCCGCCGATGACTTCACTGAGGCTTCCTGCGCCAGATAGTTTTGCCGCGCCACATCGATATCCCGTTCTGAAAACGGATTTACTTTCGCCTGGCTGCCGCGTGCGTAACGCTGGTACTCTTTGGCAAATTTATCCCGTGTGGCCTTTGCCTGCTGGGTATTCGCCGCCATCTCATCTAACTCTGCCCCCAATGCCCGCTGCTTATGTTCTGCGGTGACGATATCCGCCATCAGCCGATCCACCCGCGCCTGATAACGCGTCGGATCCAGTCGAAATAGCACTTCGCCTTTTTTAATCAGCGTATTTTTCTTGTCCGTCACTTCAATTACTACACCCGTCACCTGCGGAACAACCGGAATGGAAATAACCGCTTTTTGCGCTTTAAAGGTGTATGGATGGTTATAGTTCATTAATAGAATTAAGCCGCTGACAATAAATATGCCGCCCAGTGCCGCAGTAGGGATGGTCCATTTATTCACGGGAATTTTAAAAATCTTAAACATTGCCCATGCGAAAGCACATAGGTCAAAATAATCAGTAAATCCATAAATATTACTCGGCAGAAGGAGCTTTCATGTCGGCGAGCTGTTTCTCCAGCCCGGCAATGCGCTGTTGTAGTTGCATAACGGATGAATCATGGCTTTGCATTCCCCATCCCCGCTCCGGGCGGTAAAGCGTGGCCCAAATCCACAAAAAGGGCCAGATAACGTGCAGCGTAAACAAACTCACCCAACCGGCAACATGAATGGCATCGGCATGAGGATGGTTGCGTTTTTTCGCTATCAGGTAGGGAATATCATGTAAAATAATAATCCCATAGAAGATTACCAGGAATACAAAAATAAGCACTCCCAGTGCAAAATAATCCAGAAACATATTTCCCTCAGAGAATATAAAAAAGAACAATTAACGCATATTATGAAATGCCATGATGCAGTGCAATTTGCTTATTTATATAACGACATATTGTTTTTTATATACTTTCTGAAATGTGCTGCCTGGCTTTTAAACAGGTCGAGGCTTATCATATTGAAATAATGGAACTATTGGCCAAACTAATGAATAACTCCAGTGAAACATCCACAGTACAGATTAAGCGTATTAAACCTTCAATTATCTACCGTTTATTATTGATTGGTCTCGGAACACCAATGGTGATTTACGGCCTGGTTTGCGGCGTTTTAGGCATGTTTGGCTACGATCAGGTCAGATGGAACGACACCGTAATCCACGGCCTGCTGGCCCTGCCCGCAGGAATGCTTGCAGGCCTGTCAGTCAGTGTGTTCCTCACCGTGATGATTGGCACTATCGCTTGTTTTGGTTTGTGGTTGTACAGCCTGGTTCGCCCGCTCACCATCGAAACACGAGATTAAACTCCTGGCAAAACACGCCGGGCAGCTTCTGCCAGAAATGCACTTCTGTTGGCGTAGTCTGGGTTATTGCGCACGTAGGTATCAATCTTGTTCAGTAACCTTTTCGGCATCGTAATATTGATACGTTCAGCCCGACCTTCGAACTGATTCATATTGATATCCACCAGCAACCATTGCCCGCCAATAAAGTCCTGTGCCTGCTGAGCCAGATGTTCGTCTACGGAGCCAGGAAGAGGCAACTCTTCATTCATCTCGCACAAGGTTTCAAAGTGTGCGACCAGTGCACTTCGCGCATCCTGGAAAGCGTCATCAAGCGTATCCCCGGCAAAATAACAGCCAGGAACATCAGGGAAAAAACCGCTGGCGCTACCGTCGGAATCGCTATGGATATAGGCGGGATAAAACATATTGCCTCCTGAAATTTTAAAATGTTAAACCAGCCTGACGCTCAATTTGTGCCAGCGTACCTAGCTTAATATCTTTTTTAGGATGCGGGACCGTCACCAGGCCCGGATGAACAGGATGGCGAAACTGATGATGACTGCCGCGGGTTCGAATATGTTCCCAGCCATGCTGTTTCAGGATGGCGATCACGTCTGCACTTTTCACATCCCTGTCCTTCCATGATTATACATACGATACGCATATAATTAGCGATAGCAATCACGATAGCGCGATTTATAGAGGCCGTCAGGTGGCTAAAATTGATTCAGGAATGTCGCTCGGAAGAAGAATAACCACGTGCAGTAACTTGTTGAAAAAATGCGAGGAGACTCGCAATTTACGTATAACTCATAGTATTAGGCGTTAAAAAACCTTGTATTAGATTATCCATGCGATATCGAAGCCAGTCTTGCTATAGCTCCAACTCTTATTCATAGAACGTTTAAAATAACCAATAAAAGAATAACAGACATTGTTTTATTTCCTTGATAAATATCAAGCTTGTTTCACCATTGTATTTACAATGTGCAAACATTATTTTTTGTGTGTTATACATTAAGTATGATCAATGATAACGCGTTAATATATAAATATTTTCTATATTTTTATAAAACGCATTTTTATTAAATATATAAAAGGAGTTATAATGTCTATGGAGTTTATAGATAAGCTGAATTCATTATCCGCAAAAATAAAACAACAAGCCGGGGTCATTGAAACTGAGGAGGCTACCAAAAATGCTTTCGTAATTCCGTTCATTAACAATGTGTTAGGTTATGATGTCTTTGATCCTACCGAAGTTATCCCAGAGTTTGTATGCGATATTGGAACGAAGAAAGGTGAAAAGATTGACTATGCGATCTTAAAAAGTGGTGAGGTTCAGATTCTCATTGAATGCAAAAAAATCGGCGATCCTCTAAATATAAATCACGCTTCACAGCTTTTTCGATACTTCCATGTAACAAATGCAAGAATATCTATTCTAACCAATGGACAAGTTTATAAATTTTTTACTGATTTAGAAGCGCCTAATAAAATGGATGAAAAACCATTTCTTGAGATAGATCTACTTGACTTAGATGAAACAGTTGTTCCCGAGATAAAGAAACTTACTAAATCAGCATTTGATTTGGAATCAATAATTAACGCTGCAGGTGAATTAAAATATGTTAGTTTAATTAAAAAAGTTCTCCATACACAAATGAATAATCCTGAAGAGGATTTTGTAAAATTCTTTGCAGCAAGAATTTATGAAGGTATGTTAACACAAAAAGTAAAAGATACATTTGCAAAATTAACAAAGAAAGCTGCCAATCAATATATTAACTCTCAAATAAACGAAAGATTGAAATCGGCAATAGGTGGTGGTTCATTATCTGTAATTGATTCGAATTCACACAATGAAGAAGTAGAATGTATTAATAAAGAAGAAACCGATATTGCTACTACTATGGAGGAGCTTGAAGGATTTCATATTGTTAAAGCTATAGTTCGCGTAGTGCTTGATGCACCACGAATAGTCCACAGAGATACAAAAAGCTATTTTGGTATACTTGTAGATGACAATAATCGAAAGCCACTCTGTAGATTACATTTCAATCGAAATCAAAAATATATTGGCCTATTTGACTTAGAGAAAAACGAAACCCGCCATCCTATTGAATCTCTCGATGATATTTATTCTTTCAGCGATGAGTTAAAAGCGACTGCCGCTTTATACAACTAAAACATAGGCAGGCAACAATTAATGTTGCCTGCCTAAAACATCAGAACAGCCCCAACGGTTTATCCGAGTAGCTCACCAGCAGACACTTGGTTTGCTGATAATGCTCCAGCATCATCTTATGGGTTTCGCGTCCGATGCCCGACTGTTTGTAGCCGCCAAACGCTGCGTGTGCCGGGTAGGCATGATAACAGTTGGTCCACACGCGCCCGGCCTGAATGCCGCGCCCCATCTTATAGGCCAGATTGCCGTTACGACTCCAGACACCTGCACCCAGGCCATATTGTGTGTCGTTCGCCAGCTCCAGCGCCTCGTCCATCGTTTTAAAGGTGGTTACCGCCAGCACCGGGCCAAATATTTCTTCCTGGAAAACACGCATATTGTTCTGACCAAACAGGATAGTCGGTTCAAGGTAGTAACCATCTTTCAGCTCGCCTTCCAGCAACTTGCGCCGCCCGCCGGTGAGCACATCTGCGCCCTCTTTTTTACCGATATCAATGTAATTGAGGATGGTTTCCAGTTGCCCGTGAGATACCTGCGCGCCCATTTGTGTCACGCTGTCGAGCGGGTTACCGCTACGAATACTTTCAACACGGCGGATGGCGCGTTCCATGAAGCGTTCGTAGATAGACTCCTGCACTAAAGCACGGCTTGGGCAGGTACAGACTTCGCCCTGGTTAAAAGCAAACAATGCAAAGCCTTCCAGCGCCTTATCGAAAAAGGCATCTTCTTCATCCATCACGTCAGCAAAGAAGATATTGGGCGATTTACCGCCCAGCTCCAGCGTCACTGGAATAATGTTTTGCGTGGCGTACTGCATAATCTGCTGACCCACTTCCGTTGAGCCAGTAAATGCCACTTTGGCAATACGTTTTGAAGTCGCCAGATATTCGCCAATTTCGCCGCCCGCACCGTTGACCACGTTCACCACGCCCGGCGGCAGTAAATCACCGACGATTTCCATTAGCAGCAGTACAGAAAGCGGGGTAAGTCGTGCGGGTTTCAGCACCACGCAGTTGCCCGCCGCCAGCGCGGGAGCCATTTTCCAGCTCGCCATCAGCAGCGGGAAGTTCCACGGGATAATCTGCCCCACCACACCTAACGGTTCGTGGAAGTGATAAGCCACGGTTTCGCTATCAACTTCACTGATCCCGCCTTCCTGCGCCCGAATACACGAGGCGAAATAGCGGAAATGGTCAATCGCCAGCGGCACATCGGCAGCACTGGTTTCGCGAATGGGTTTGCCGTTATCCCAGGTTTCAGCCGTCGCTAACAGCTCGAGGTTCTGCTCCATCCGATCGGCAATCTTAAACAGAATCGCTGCGCGATCCTGCACCGAGGTATGCGCCCATTTATCTTTCACTTTATGCGCAGCATCCAGCGCCAGATCGATATCTCGTTTGCCCGAAGACGCCACTTCGCACAACAACTGCCCGGTTACCGGCGTCAGGTTCTGGTAATACTCGCCATCGGCGGGCGCGACCCACTCGCCGCCAATAAAGTTGTCATAGCGGGTTTTTAACTTGAGGGGAAAACCATACTCGCCGGGCTTAATCTGTGCTGAAGGGGGATTGTTGGTCATGATCGTCTCCTTGCGGTGTGAGGTATAACAAGGGTAGACGTGACTGGCGAAATCTTCGCCAGTCGGTAACAGCTTTACGACGGCTATCACGAATTTACTGGCAAGGACTACAGCGGGTAATGTGCGACGTACACTACTTGCTGGTCATTAATTTTCTTCTCTTGCGCAAATCCTTCTTTAACAATCGTCCGTAAATCAGTTCGCGCTGTATTATCAGAGACGCCCAGACTCGCGCTGGTTTCAGAAACTGTGTACTCTTTCCCCGGATTGGCGAGCATCACATTCAGAAGTGTCACCTGACGCGGATTCAGTCGCCTAAGCACACCAGAACTAAACAATAGGCGGTCAAGTTTTGCGCTTCGTTGCATAATTTCATCAATATGCTGCTGCCAGTTTTGCATAGCACGTTTAATGACACCCGCCTGATATTCAAGGAAATAAGTCAGATCCATACCATCAGATTCAGTGTACTGGTAGCTGGAGGCATATTTGACTGGTGCAACATGAAGCAAACGGCTGATGGAAATATATTTAAAGACATCGTAGCCCGATTTCAGCATATACCAGTAAAACAGCGCCCGACTGGTGCGCCCGTTGCCATCGCGAAACGGATGTTCATGGGCCAGCATAAAATGCAGAATGCAGGCGCGGACCAGCGGGTGAATATACCCTTCATGGCTGTTTAACCACTGGCAAACTTTTTCCAGTCGTTCCGGCAACAATGCCGCAGCGGGCGGTTGGTGCACAATATTGCCGTCATAATCGGCGATCACGACATCATCTGTTTCACGAAATTCACCCGGACGATATTTCGCGTCATTTATTCCCCCCATACCAATAGCATGTAACTGACGTATAAGCGCAGGTGTCAGCGGTTCTGTGAGTAATTGCGGAATTTCCGCCATCAGCCGGGCATTTCCCGCAATCATATACTCGTCTTCAGTGCGTGGCGCCCGCCCTGTTTCCAGCATTTTTCTCGCCACCAGCGTCGTGGTATTCGCACCTTCCAGTTGGGAACTGGTAATCGGCTCTTCCAGGCGTAACTGGCTTAACTCGGCGCCCGCCCCGCGTAACCGTTCAGTCTGATCTTTCAGCGCCAGCGCGGTTGCATGTTTGTCGACAAGCTCGCACGCTTCTGCAATCACTGGCGTAATGTTGAATCCGGCCTGCTCACCCGCTTCATTGCAATAATTGATTCGCTGGATCGCCGCGTTGCGCGCCAGCCGGGTAAGCGTCCACGCCACTTCAATGTTTTCCCCTTTTTTGATGCGGTACTGCAACTCATCAAAAGGCAGATAACGTCCTTTTTCATCGGTAACCCGGTTAAAGCGTAAGTGGGCCTGGAGTTCCTCACCCGATAAGTGTGATAAAGGAATCAGTCTGGGAGGTGATTTGATAGCCATTTGCTTATCTCAAAAAAGCGCAATATTGAGATAGTGTATAGCAGACTAAAGAAACTATCTCAAAAATCGCAAATTTTGAGATAGCGGCTGACAATACGCCAGCCGCAGGAGAATGGGGATTACATTGCAGCGCGATAAATCGCCACAATTTCTTCCTCAGTTGCCTGAATCGGGTTAGTAAAGCCACAAGCGTCTTTCAGGGCATTGCTTGCCAGCTCCGGGAAATCTTCTTCTTTAACGTTCAGGTCACGCAGACCTGCCGGGATATCCACTTTCTTCGCCAGGTCGCGAATCGCGTTAATACAGGCTTCTGCCCCTTCAGCATCATTTTTACCTGTGACGTTCACACCCATCGCCGCGGCGCAGTCACGCAAACGTGATGCAACAACTTTACTGTTATATAACTGCACGTGCGGCAGCAGAATGGCATTACAAACGCCGTGCGGTAGATCGTAAAAGCCACCTAACTGATGCGCCATCGCATGAACATAACCCAGAGAAGCGTTATTGAATGCCATACCTGCGAGGAACTGGGCATAAGCCATTGCTTCACGCGCTTTAGCGTTGCTGCCATCTTCGACGGCTAACGGTAGATTTTCCGCAATCATGGTCATTGCTTTCAGCGCGCAGGCATCAGTAATTGGCGTTGCCGCAATAGACACATACGCTTCGATGGCATGAGTGAGAGCATCCATCCCGGTAGCTGCAGTCAGTGACTTAGGCATACCGATCATCAGCGAGGAATCATTAACCGAAAGCAGCGGGGTAACGTGTTTATCCACAATCGCCATTTTGATATGTCTCACTTCGTCGGTGATGATGCAAAAACGGGTCATTTCAGACGCTGTACCCGCCGTGGTATTAATGGCAATCATCGGCAACTGTGGTTTTGCAGAGCGGTCTACGCCTTCATAATCACGGATATCACCACCGTTAGCGGCTACCAGTGCAATACCTTTTGCACAGTCGTGCGGAGAACCGCCGCCTAAGGAGATCACGCTGTCGCAGTTATTTTCCTTCAACATTTTCAAACCTTCTGCGACATTCTTCGTGGTCGGATTAGGTTGGGTACCCTCATAAATAATGCTAAAAATATTGCGGTCATATAAGGCTTTTTGTACCTCTCCCGCCATACCTAATTTCGCTAGCATTCTGTCAGTAACAATTAATATACGGCGAAAACCATATTCCTCCATCATATTCAGCGCATCTTTTAAAGAATCTTCGCCAATGACATTAACAGAAGGAATAAAAAATGTGGAAGCTGCCATAACACACTCCAGAACGAGGGTAAAAGGGCGGGCAGCTTACAGAGGATTTATATTTAAAAAGTTGATCGATATTATTCTTTTTAGAATCGTATATTAAAAAAAGCACATTAGACTCATGTTCTAATGCGCTTTTTCAAAATTTATAAGACTTTTAAAGTAATTCGCATTTAATATGAATTAATCATTATCTTATTTATGCGGAAATAATAATGCGTCACGCAATAAATGATCATTTCCCCGACGACGCGTAAAACCAATGCGGTCAAAATATTCCAGAATTTGAATTGCCAGTTTTCGACCAACACCTAAGCGATCGCGGAAATCTGCCGCACAGGTCGAGCCACACTCCTGATCGAGATCGCGGATCATGTTGGCAAACTCGACAATCCGATCGTTACGGTAATAACGATCTTTAACGATCGCCGTAATTATCCCCTGCTGCGCCGCCTGCCGTAGTGTCAGGCGCATTGCCTGTTCGTCAGTTCCCGTCTCTTTTGCCAGGTCACGCACCCACCACGGCTCGTTGCCAAACAGCGGTTCCACTTTTTGCCAGATTGCTTGCTGCTCTTCGCTAAATCCCGCTTTGTGATCCGGCAGATGCAGCCAACCATGATGGCTGTGAATGTCGCCGCTTTCGCGCATCTTTTCAATCAGCAACAGCACCAGTGCTTCATCTTCCATCGGCAACGCCATGCGCCGCAGACGCTCGCGTCCTGGACCTGGTTCATCGCGATGTTGCTCATGATAATTTGCTAATGTGTCGAGAATTTTACGTTGCCAGCGGGCGGCAACTGGAGCGTTCAACAAACTGTAACCAGCCTGAATATAGCCCGGCTGTTGCAGTAATTCGCGCATCCCTTCACCATTGAGCTGACGCGCCCAGGCGAAATCGGCAAGGTTAACCGCACCGCGCTCCAGATGAACGGTCAGTGCGTCGGCATCGCTTTGTGTGCGTGCCAGTGACGCCAGCCATTGCAGATATTCCGGCTTACGTTTACCGCGACGCGGCGGGTTAAGCATCACCACCCGCGCCCCCGCCAACGTGTTACGGGCAGAGATATCGCGCAGCACCAGGCGATCGTTATCCGCCAGCCACAGCGGCGTGTCGAACACCAGCTCGGCAAGGTTATCTTCCAGCAGCGAAACGCGCCCCGTAACGTGGCTGGCGGCGTGGTGAATATGCAGCGGCTGCCACTGGGTCAGCGGCGTATGGGTTTGTAACTCGACAATCACTCGTGTGAACGGCTCTGGCGGCACATCGGCAAGCAGCCAGTCGCCACGGTTAATCTGTTCTTTTTCCGCATCACCAGCGATGTTAAGCGCGATACGCTGCCCGGCATGGGCGGTTTCAGTTGGCTGGTTTTGCGCATGCAGCGCACGCACGCGCATCGGTTTATTTACACCTGTCAGCCATAGTGAATCGCCTACCTTCACTTCCCCGCTTAACGCCGTACCGGTGACCACCAACCCGGCACCTTTTACGGTAAATGCGCGGTCGATCGCGAGGCGGAAACTATGTTGGCTGGCGTGTTCGCGTTCCGGCAACTGAAGCAGATGTTCGCGCAGGGCATCAATTCCCCGTCCTTCGGTCGCTGCGGTGATAAACAGTTTTGCCTCAGCAAAACCGTATTCCCGCAGCACCTCCTTTACCTGGCGTTCAACCTCATCAACACGCGCTTCGTCCACGCGATCGGCTTTAGTCAATGCCACTGTCAGCATCGGGTTACCGGTAAGCTGCAAAATCGCCAGATGCTCACGGGTCTGTGCCATCACGCCGTCATCGCACGCCACCACCAGCAGTGCGTGATCGATACCACCAACGCCCGCCAGCATGTTGGAAAGAAACTTTTCATGACCGGGAACGTCGATAAAACCAGGCACGCGTCCATCTGGCTGCGGCCAGTAGGCATAGCCGAGATCGATGGTCATCCCACGCTTCTTTTCTTCCGGCAGACGGTCGGCATTTACGCCCGTAATCGCCTGTAATAACGTCGTTTTGCCGTGGTCAACGTGTCCGGCAGTCGCAATAATCATTTCAACAACATCTCCAAAAACCGTTGCTCATCTTCAAGGCAGCGTAGGTCCAGCCACAGACGCCCGTCGTAAATGCGCCCAATCACCGGAATCGGCAATTCACGCCAGCGAGCAGCTAATGACTCAAGGTGGCTACCGCGTCCGTCATGAGGCGTAAACGTCAATGCCGCGCTCGGCAGACGATCCACCGGCAGCGAACCACTGCCAATCTGCGAAAGGCATGGCATAACCTGTACCGCAAACTCCGCGCCATAGTGAGCGGCAAGGGGTGCCTGCAACCGTTGCGCCTGGATTTGAATGACCTCTGCGCTGCGGGTAAGCAGACGCAGGGTCGGTAATTTTTCACTCAGTACTTCAGGGTGTAAATAAAGACGCAACGTGGCTTCCAGCGCCGCGAGTGTCATTTTATCTGCACGTAATGCACGTTTCAGCGGGTGACTCTGCAAACGCGCGATCATCTCTTTTTTACCAACGATAATCCCTGCCTGCGGCCCGCCTAACAACTTGTCGCCGGAGAAGCTCACCAGGCTGACGCCCGCCGCAATCAACTCCTGCGGCATAGGCTCTTTTGGCAAACCATACTGACTGAGATCCACCAGCGAACCACTGCCTAAATCAGTCACCACGGGAACATCCAGTTCTTTGCCGAGCGCCACCAGTTCAGCTTCGTCTATCGCTTTGGTGAAGCCTTGAATGCTGTAATTACTGGTATGCACCTTCATCAGCAGCGCGGTATTTTCATTCACTGCCTGACGATAATCATTCGCGTGTGTGCGGTTGGTGGTCCCCACTTCGTGTAGGGTGCAGCCCGCCTGGCGCATGACATCGGGAATACGAAACGCGCCGCCAATCTCCACCAGTTCGCCGCGAGAAACCACCACTTCTTTACCACTGGCAGTAGCTGCCAACATCAGCAGCACCGCCGCCGCATTGTTATTGACGATACAGGCATCTTCTGCGCCGGTGATGCGACATAACAACTGCGCCAGCGCACGATCGCGATGCCCGCGTCCGGCGTCATCCAGATCATATTCCAGCGTCACCGGCAAACGCATAACTTGCGTAACAGCCTCAACCGCCGCTTCCGCCTGCAATGCCCGCCCAAGGTTCGTATGCAGCACGGTTCCCGTCAGGTTGATCACCGGACGCAGCGCGCTCTGCGCCTCTTTCGCCAGACGAGCATCAACCTCTTGCGCCCAGTTTTCACACCATGCAGGCAGCGACTGGCTGTCGCGAATCATTTCCCGCGCTTCGTCGAGCATTTGACGTAGCAACTCCACGACACGGGTATGGCCATAAGTATCACGCAAAGAAAGGAAAGAGCTATCACGCAATAAGCGATCGATAGCTGGAAGCTGACTATAGAGGGAACGCGTTTCGGTTGTCATAGGAAACCAGGCTCATCAAGGCCCTCTCGCACGGAGAAGGGCGTTTAACATAACCACGGATTGTAACGTGAGATGGGTCAGGAGGACATATCGCGCATCAAGCCTTTGGCGGTTCGGTGCGAGCGAAGCTTTCGCGGCTAAAGAGATTCTCGACCAGTTTGACTAAGTCTGGGCGGTCCACACACCAGCCCGGCGCAACGCGGCGGAAATTGAGATACCCGACGGCACAGGCAATGGCGATAGTCGCCAGATTGACTGTATCAGTTTTGAGCGTGCCATCGACCAGATATCCTTCCAGCACATCCAGGCTGCGGTTGATTTTCTCCCGCTGGCGTAACAATTCATCTTCAGACTGCTGCGCCGCCGGACGCGCCTGTTCACGCACCGACACCAGCCCGGCATCCATAATGCCATCCGCCAGCGCCTCAATTTTGCGCACTCGCAACGACTCCAGCGGATCGCGCGGCAACATCGCCGGAGCGACATTCATTAATTCAATATATTCAGCGATGATCGGCGAATCAAACCAACATTCGCCCTCTTCGGTCACCAGCACCGGCACTTTCCCTAACGGGTTAAATTGCGCCACGCCATTGTCCGCGCTATAGGGCAGTTCATTAATAAATTCGAAAGTTATGCCCTTTTCTAACAACAGAATAGAAAGTTTGCGTACAAACGGGCTGGTGTAGCTACCGACGAGTTTCATGCCGAGTCCTTTGTGCGAGGAAAAATATCAGTATGGCCCAGGCTCACGCAAAACACAGGTGATATAAGTCTCAATGATCCAAATAAAGATAATGCATCCAACTGGTCATTCTTAGCAGTACCTTCCGCATCACCGAAACATGGCTGAAATGGTCGGAGTAAACTGCCACCTGGGCGTAGATGCCGTCGGGTAAGGCATCGATATCATCGTTAGGGTCCAGTTCAATGGTTCCCAGCACACCGTCCGTGCCGGGCACGACCGTTAATGATTGCAATACCCCCTGCGCCTGATAAGAACCGCCAGGCACGACAGGTAAAATACTGGTCAGTTTGCCGTGGAACACCTGCCCAGGCAGCGCGTTAAACACCACTTCCGCATCATCGCCGGGTTTCAGACGTAACAGCGAGTTTTGCCGAAATTGGGCGACAATTTGCCGTTTTTGCTCAGGGATGAAAACCATAACCGGACGCAGCGGCAAGGCCGCTGCGTATGTACCTGGGCGGATCAGTACCTGAGTAACGTAGCCATTGCTTGGCGCGCGAATGACGGTCTGCTCAAGGTTATATTTTGCTTCAGTAAGTTGCGCTCTTAAGCTCACAATCTGCGATTGCTCACCGTTGACCATGCTGTCGAGCTGGCTCTGGATCTGCGCCTGCTCCGCCACCGAGCCTTTCACTAACGCATCCTGCGCGAGGAAATTTTGCCGCGCATCGTCGATGTCACGTTCCGAGAACGGATTCACCGCCGCCTGGCTACCTTTCAGGTAGCGTTGATAATTTTTAAACAGCCGATCGCGCTCCGCTGAAACCTGAGTGGTGTTAGCCTGCGCTTCAGTGAGCTGCGCCCGCAGCGTTTTGATGTTATGCGTCGCCGTCATCAGATCAGCCTGAAGTCTGTCTACTCGCGCCTGGTAACGTACCGGGTCGAGCTTAAAAAGCACCTCGCCCTTCTGAATAAGCTGATTATTTTTATCGGTGACTTCAGTCACGATCCCCGTCACCTGTGGCGTGATAGGGATAGCTATCACCGCCTTTTGCGCCGTAAAAGTGTAGGGATGGTTATAATTCATCAGTAAAATCAAACCACTCACCAAAAACACACCGCCGAGCGCCGCCGTCGCCAGCGTCCACTGATTCACCGGAATGCGGAAGATTTTAAATACTGCCCACGCCAGCGCCACGTAAGTTAAGACAATCAACAGATCCATGATTAGATCTCCGGAAACGTGGAGTAGTCAGGTTTTTTCTCGGCGGCGAGTTGATGTTCCAGCCGGGAGATACGGTCAGAAAGCGCAGCGATGTCCGGGTCAGGCGCCCTCTCTTGCGGCGTAATATGCGACTGCATCCCCCAGCCGCGTTCCGGTTGGTAAAGCGTGGCCCAGATCCACAGGAACGGCCAGATAATGTGGAGCGTAAACAAGCTGACCCACCCTGCGGTATGAATGGCATCGGCATGAGGATGGTTGCGCTTTTTGGCAATCAGATAGGGGATGTCATGTATCGCGATGATTCCATAAAAAATCACCAGAAAGACGAAGATCAGCACTCCCAACGCGAAATAGTTTAGAAACATAGCTGCCTCGAATTCACGCTTATCAGAGTTGTTATGGGCTGGCAGCCAGATACGCGTCGGGCTGATTATTTGACAATAATCCGGGTTTGCGATTCTCGCCATCACACCGAAGAATAATTTTAAGAAGCGATGAGTTGCTTAGTTACATAACGATTTTATGACTAAGGCATAACATGCTGTAGATCACATCAGGTGAACGCCGTGAGAAAATATCTTGTGATTTAGATCACAAAGATTCAACAAACCGTCAAAATAAAAATGTGGCGTTACTCACATTTAAATGCCATTTTTAGCGAAAATCGCCGTCTTGTTGCTTTTTTACACAAGCGTTTTGTGATGAACATCACGTCAATTACCTCTCTACCCCCTATATTTATGTGACTAACATCACACAAAAGGCCACCAACTGGACAGTTAACCGATTCAGTGCCAGATTTCGCAGTATCTACAAGGTCCGGCTACCTCTGCCGCCACATTAACAAAAAACCTCGGGCTTCCAGCCTGCGCGACAGCAAACATAAGAAGGGGTGTTTTTATGTCATCCGATATTAAGATCAAAGTGCAAAGCTTTGGTCGTTTCCTCAGCAACATGGTGATGCCGAATATCGGCGCGTTTATCGCGTGGGGTATCATCACCGCGTTATTTATTCCAACAGGGTGGTTACCGAACGAAACGCTGGCGAAGCTGGTCGGGCCGATGATCACCTACCTCCTGCCGCTACTGATCGGTTATACCGGTGGTAAGCTGGTAGGCGGCGAACGTGGCGGCGTAGTCGGTGCCATCACCACCATGGGCGTTATCGTCGGCGCAGATATGCCGATGTTCCTCGGTTCTATGATTGCAGGTCCGCTGGGTGGCTGGTGCATTAAGCATTTCGACCGCTGGGTAGACGGTAAAATCAAATCCGGTTTTGAGATGCTGGTGAACAACTTCTCTGCCGGTATCATGGGGATGATCCTCGCTATTCTGGCATTCATGGGGATTGGTCCGCTGGTTGAAGCCCTGTCCAAAATGCTGGCTGCGGGCGTTAACTTCATGGTTGTCCATGACATGCTGCCGCTGGCGTCCATCTTTGTTGAGCCAGCGAAAATCCTGTTCCTCAACAACGCCATTAACCACGGTATCTTCTCGCCGCTGGGTATTCAGCAGTCCCATGAACTGGGTAAATCCATCTTCTTCCTGATTGAAGCTAACCCGGGTCCGGGTATGGGTGTTCTGCTGGCGTACATGTTCTTTGGTCGTGGTAGCGCTAAACAGTCTGCGGGCGGTGCGGCAATCATCCACTTCCTGGGTGGTATCCACGAAATTTACTTCCCGTATGTGTTGATGAATCCGCGTCTGATTCTGGCCGTTATCCTCGGCGGTATGACTGGCGTGTTCACGCTGACTATTCTGGGCGGTGGTTTGGTTTCTCCGGCATCTCCGGGTTCTATCCTCGCGGTACTGGCGATGACGCCAAAAGGTGCTTATTTCGCTAACATCGCAGGTGTGTGTGCGGCGATGGCTGTGTCCTTCGTTGTCTCTGCTATTTTGCTGAAAACCAGCAAAGTAAAAGAAGAAGATGATATTGAAGCTGCAGCACGTCGCGTTCAGGAAATGAAAGCTGAGTCTAAAGGCGCGTCTCCGCTGTCTGCTGGCGATGTGACTAACGACCTGAGCCACGTACGTAAAATCATCGTTGCCTGTGACGCCGGTATGGGTTCCAGTGCGATGGGCGCAGGTGTGCTGCGTAAGAAAATTCAGGATGCGGGTCTGTCGCAGATTTCAGTTACCAACAGCGCGATCAACAACCTACCGCCGGATGTGGACCTGGTCATCACTCACCGTGATCTGACCGAACGCGCTATGCGCCAGGTTCCGCAGGCACAACATATTTCGCTGACTAACTTCCTCGATAGCGGCCTGTACACCAGCCTGACTGAACGTCTGGTTGCTGCCCAGCGTCATACTGAAAACGAAGTGAAAGTAAAAGACAGCCTGAAAGACAGCTTTGACGATTCTAATGCCAACCTGTTCAAGCTCGGCGCGGAAAACATCTTCCTCGGTCGCAAAGCGGCCACCAAAGAAGAAGCGATTCGTTTTGCTGGCGAGCAGCTGGTGAAAGGCGGTTATGTTGAGCCGGAATACGTACAGGCGATGCTGGACCGTGAAAAACTGACCCCGACTTACCTGGGTGAGTCTATCGCCGTGCCGCACGGTACGGTTGAAGCGAAAGATCGCGTGCTGAAAACGGGCGTCGTGTTCTGCCAGTACCCGGAAGGCGTGCGCTTCGGTGAAGAAGAAGATGACATTGCCCGTCTGGTGATTGGTATTGCAGCCCGTAACAACGAGCACATTCAGGTTATCACCAGCCTGACCAACGCACTGGATGATGAGTCCGTCATCGAGCGTCTGGCACACACCACCAGCGTGGATGAAGTGCTGGAACTGCTGGCAGGTCGTAAGTAATCCAATCCCACCCTCTCCACATGGAGAAGGTGGGGCTGATTGCCTGATGCGCTTCGCTTATCAGGCCTACAAAACAAAGCGCAATTTGTTGAATTTGCACGATTGTAGGCCGGATAAGGCGTTTACGCCGCATCCGGCGCTGCCCCTCTCCACATGGAGAAGGTGGGCTGATTGCCTGATGCGCTTCGCTTATCAGGCCTACAAAACAAAGCGCAGTTTGTTGAATTTGCACGTTCTTGTAGGCCGGATAAGGCGTTTACGCCGCATCCGGCGCTGCCCCTCTCCACACGGAGAGGGTTTGGGTGAGGGAAATGCCTCACCCCAGCCCTCTCGGGTAAAAACATTGATGAAGGTTAATACTATGAAAGCATTACATTTTGGCGCAGGTAATATCGGTCGTGGCTTTATCGGTAAACTGCTGGCGGACGCGGGTATCCAACTGACGTTTGCCGATGTAAATCAGGTGGTGCTTGATGCCCTGAATGCCCGTCATAGCTATCAGGTTCATGTGGTCGGCGAAACCGAGCAGGTGGATACCGTTTCCGGCGTAAATGCCGTCAGCAGCATCGGTGATGATGTCGTTGATCTGATTGCTCAGGTTGATTTAGTCACTACCGCCGTTGGCCCGGTCGTGCTGGAACGTATAGCTCCTGCCATCGCTAAAGGGCTGGTGAAACGTAAAGAGCAAGGTAATGAATCCCCGCTGAACATCATCGCCTGTGAAAACATGGTTCGCGGCACCACGCAACTGAAAGGCCATGTGATGAACGCCCTGCCGGAAGATGCCAAAGCGTGGGTAGAAGAGCATGTTGGCTTTGTCGATTCCGCCGTTGACCGCATCGTACCGCCTTCCGCTTCTGCAACTAACGATCCGTTGGAAGTCACGGTAGAAACCTTCAGCGAATGGATTGTCGATAAAACCCAGTTCAAAGGCACACTGCCGAACATCCCAGGTATGGAATTAACAGACAACCTGATGGCATTTGTCGAGCGTAAACTCTTCACCCTGAACACAGGTCATGCTATAACCGCGTACCTCGGAAAACTGGCGGGCCATCAGACCATTCGTGATGCAATTCTCGACGAGAAAATCCGTGCAGTGGTAAAAGGTGCGATGGAAGAAAGCGGCGCGGTACTGATCAAGCGCTATGGCTTTGATGCTGACAAACATGCAGCATACATCCAGAAAATCCTCGGTCGTTTTGAAAATCCGTATCTGAAGGATGATGTGGAGCGTGTAGGGCGTCAGCCGCTGCGTAAACTGAGCGCTGGCGATCGTTTGGTAAAACCGCTGTTGGGTACGCTGGAGTACGGTTTGCCGCACAAAAACCTGATTGAAGGTATCGCCGCCGCGATGCATTTCCGTAGTGAAGATGATCCGCAGGCGCAGGAACTGGCGGCACTGATTACCGAGAAAGGCCCGCAGGAAGCGCTGGCGCAAATTTCCGGGCTTGATGCTAACAGCGAGGTAGTCGCCGAAGCAGTCACGGCTTATAACGCAAAATAATGGTAAACCAGGCGCAGAAAACCCTGCGCCTGAACAACAGATTGTCAGATATGCAGGCAACAATGGAACAAACCCAGGCCTTTGAAAACCGTGTGCTTGAGCGTCTGAATGCTGGCAAAACCGTGCGAAGCTTTTTGATCACCGCCGTTGATCTCCTGACCGAGGCGGTGAATCTTCTGGTGCTTCAGGTATTCCGCAAAGACGATTACGCGGTGAAGTATGCTGTAGAACCGTTACTCGACGGCGATGGTCCGCTGGGCGACCTTTCCGTGCGCTTAAAGCTGATTTATGGGCTTGGCGTGATTAGCCGCAACGAATATGAAGATGCGGAACTCTTGATGGCGCTGCGTGAAGAGCTGAATCACGACGGTAACGAGTATGCCTTTACCGATGATGAAATTATTGGGCCATTTGGCGAGCTGCACTGCGTGGCGGCGATCCCACCGCCGCCACAATTTGAACCAACGGATTCCAGTTTGTATGCGATGCAAATTCAGCGTTACCAACAAGCTGTGCGTTCAACAATGGTACTTTCACTGACAGAGCTGATTTCCAAAATCAGCTTAAAAAAAGCCTTTCAAAAGTAAGCGATTACTGCTTCTCAACCTGCTTCGGCCGATAAAGCCGACGATAATACTCCAGACGTTGCAGATATAACGGCACGCTATCCTCAGGTATACCGGACGGAATAGCGTCGCGAGGAGGAAGCTTTTTCAGATACTCCCGGAACGCCTGGCTTGATGCCATAAAATCTACGGCTTTGTCGATCAGATGCGGAACGTTTTCACCTAATTTGCCCATGATAATATCTCCGTATTACCCCGCGCCGGGAATGCGCGGCCGCCAATTTTAGTTTAGGATCCAGGTCAAGATGGCATTAAGGAAAACGTGCTTATTCCTCAATGTTCACCCTCACTGGTTATCTTTTTCTTTTAATTTTACTACAAATCAAAACGTTACATGGTTTTTGAGCATGTAACTGGTTGCAAGGAAGAACTATTACAATGTCATCAGTTGTGAACAAAGTGCCTGGTCGCGCATACTAGGGACTATAAATTTATCTTTATCAGAAGCCATCACATGAAAGAAGTCGAAAAAAACGAAATCAAACGTCTCAGCGATCGCCTGGACGCCATCCGCCATCAGCAAGCCGATCTGTCACTGGTTGAAGCCGCAGACAAATATGCCGAGCTGGAAAAAGAGAAAGCCACGCTGGAAGCTGAAATTGCGCGTCTGCGCGAAGTTCATAGCCAGAAACTCAGTAAAGAAGCGCAAAAGCTGATGAAGATGCCATTCCAGCGTGCGATTACCAAAAAAGAGCAAGCTGATATGGGCAAACTGAAGAAGAGCGTTCGCGGACTGGTGGTTGTACACCCAATGACCGCGCTGGGCCGTGAAATGGGCCTGGAAGAGATGACCGGGTTCTCAAAGACTGCCTTCTGATCAATGTAATCACCGCTTCCTCTATTTTTACTCGCTCCTGCTGACACATGCAGGAGCCGGTTTCAGATACCGAATATCGTTAACATTCTTAACATTGCATGTTCAATGTCGCCCGCTCGCTTGCCTCATTGTCACAGGCTAAATTCTGAAAATATTCTGCGTAATAAAAGCACTATATATAAATATTAAATATGATTATTCGTGTATTAATGCTTAATTATTTATATTTTCCAACCATCATCACATTTATTTTATCAAAACATCCACCATACAAATATTAACTTCTTACCTTCCTCGCTTTTACTCCATTAAATATTTGACATTGATTGACACCGATCATTAAAATTCGCGCGATTTACTCATTATCATCGACAAACTAAAACAATTTGACATTTAATAACACACTCTCAATGCCCATTAATTAAAAACTCTCTCATCCATTTTTATTGTGAATATAAAATATTAAATCATTCACACAAAAAATAATTACACCGTAGTTTTCAACGCATCAGGATTATGAAAAGGAATTCATCCCATGAGCATAAAAAAAGCACTATTAAATGTGTTAACGATATCGTCACTCTGTGCATTAACGGGGTGTGACTATATTGAAAAAGTAAACTCAATCGACGAGTTCACCAGGCAGCAAGCGTTGCAACAAAGTCAAATAGACGCGCTTAAAAAACAGCAAGATCAATATAAAAGCAAAATTGAACTTATTGAAAAACAACAAAACAGCATCATAACCAGTACCAAAACGCTTGCCAGCGTCGTGAAATCAGTCAAGGACAAGCAGAATGAGTTTGTCTTCACTGAATTTAACCCGGCACAAACACAATATTTCATTTTAAATAACGGCTCAGTCGGTCTAGCAGGACGCATACTGTCTATTGACGCCGTAGAAAATGGCAGCGTTATTCGTATTTCACTGGTCAACTTATTAAGCGTTCCCGTATCCAATATTGGCTTTCATGCCACGTGGGGCAATGAAAAACCTACCAACTCTAAAGAATTAGCAAAATGGCAACAATTACTTTTCAGTACCTCAATGAACTCCTCGCTGAAATTATTACCAGGTCAATGGCAAGACATTAACCTGACACTGAAAGGCGTATCTCCCAATAATCTGAAATACCTGAAACTCGCCATCAATATGGCAAACCTTCAGTTCGACGACCTTCACTCTGCTGCATATCAGCAGCGAAAAAGCAAAAAATAAATGCAGCTTCTGCGCTTATATCAAGGAATAGAGAGCATCAATAATGAACAAAATATTTAAAGTTATCTGGAATCCGGCGACGGGCAGTTACAGCGTTGCCAGCGAAACGGCGAAGAGTCGTGGCAAGAAGAGCGGACGCAGTAAGCTGTTAATTTCTGCACTGGTTGCTGGTGGGCTGTTGTCGTCGTTTGGGGCGTTAGCAAATGCCGGTAATGATACTGGTGACAGTAACCACTACGACAGTGGTACTGGTTGGATTGCAATTGGTTATGGAGCTATCGCTAATTCATATACAAATACCAATGGTGCATCAGCAGCACTCGGTTATTATGCTAAAGCACTTGGACCGTGGAGCACAGCAATCGGCTCATACAGTCAATCGAATGGTGATTCCTCTCTGGCTTTGGGGGTAAAAGCAAAATCCGATGGCAACCGCTCTATTGCTATGGGAGCCTCATCCAATGCAACTGCAAATGCCGGCTTTGCTATATCTATGGGGGTATATGCCACTACCGATGCAGATAACGCTGTCGCTCTAGGCTATTACAGCAAAGCACTTGGCCTATCCAGTCTCGCATCAGGTTTTCACGCTGAGGCTAGAGGTGCCAAATCCATTGCAATGGGTGAATATAGCGTAGCAAACGGTGACGACGGCCTCGCATTCGGCAGACTATCCACCGCCAGCGCCGCAAACGCAATTTCTATGGGCGCTGAGAGCAAAGCCGCTGAAAATGCGACGGCAGTTGGTACTGGAGCGCAGGCAAATGGGACTAATAGCATGGCAATGGGGTTCGGAAGCCTTGCCAATAAAGTCAATACTATCGCATTAGGAAATGGCAGCCAGGCTCTGGCAGATAATGCAATCGCCATAGGCCAGGGCAACAAAGCTGATGGTGTGGATACCATTGCTCTGGGTAATGGTAGCCAGTCGAGCGGCTTAAACGCCATTGCCTTAGGCAAGGCCAGTGTTGTAACTGGTGATAAGAGTCTTGCGCTTGGTAGTGATACCAGTGCTAACGGTATTAACTCTGTCGCGCTAGGTGCAGATTCCATTGCGGATTTAGACAATACCGTCTCTGTCGGCAATAGCTCATTAAAACGCAAGATCGTTAATGTGAAAAATGGCGCGATCAAGTCTGACAGTTACGATGCCATTAATGGCTCACAGCTTTATGCCATTAGCGACTCGATAGCAAAAAGGCTTGGGGGAGGGTCTGCAGTAGATGTTGATGACGGTACTGTTACAGCGCCAACCTACAATTTAAAAAATGGTAGCAAAAGTAACGTTGGGGCAGCGCTCACTGTACTTGATGAAAACACTCTGCAATGGGACCAAATCAAAGGCAAATACAGCGCTGCTCATGGTAGCTCAGCTGCCAGCGTAATCACCGATGTTGCGGATGGCTCGATTTCAGCCTCCAGTAAGGATGCGGTTAACGGTTCTCAGCTGAAAGCTACCAATGACGATGTCGAGGCCAATACCACCAATATCGCTACTAATACCAGCAACATTGCCACGAATACGGCAAGTATTGCCACCAACACCACCAACATCTCCAGCCTGACGAATTCCGTTGGTGACCTTAAGGATGATGCCCTGCTGTGGAATGATGCTAAAAATGCATTCAGCGCCGCGCACGGCACCGATGCCACCAGCAAAATCACCAACGTACTGGCAGGCACTGTTTCTACCACCAGCACCGATGCCATTAATGGTTCACAACTTCAGAGTACGGCAAGCACCATTACGTCCTATTTGGGCGGTGGCGCAACAATGAGTGATACCGG
>NZ_VATM01000022.1:0-95835 GCF_005781075.1 Escherichia sp. E2562
AAATTTACTATGCCACTACAATCTGAACCCTACGTCTTCCGCAGGGGATTTGGAAGTTACGATCAAAGAGTCTGATAATTCCGAAACTATCTATACTATTCCTTACGCCGCTGTACCCATCCTTCAACGCGAAGGACATATAAAATATTCTGCGACGGCCGGTAAATATCGTAGTAATAGCTATAATCAAAATAATCCGAATATCTTTCAAGGCGATGTGATTTGGGGGTTACCCTGGGATATTACCGCCTATGGAGGGATACAATACTCTAATAATTATCGGGCAATAGCACTCGGGCTTGGGTTCAACCTTGGTATGTTTGGTGCGACCTCATTTGATTTGACGCAAGCCAATAGCACACTTGCTGATGGCAGTAAACATCAAGGGCAATCGTACCGTTTTCTATACTCAAAATCGTTAGTGCAAACAGGTACAGCTTTTCAGATTATTGGTTATCGCTACTCGACGGAGGGATTTTATTCGTTGAGTGATACCACATACAAACAAATGTCAGGTACGGTTATCGATCCTGATACCCTTAATGAAAAAGACTATGTTTATAACTGGAATGATTTTTATAATTTACGTTATAACAAAAAAGGAAAATTTCAGGCAAATATATCGCAACCATTGGGCGAATATGGCTCTATGTATTTGGCAGCGAGTCAACAAACTTACTGGAATACGAATAATAAAGATACCTTATACCAGGCTGGCTATAATACGAGTGTGCATGGGGTTTATTTAAACATTGCTTATAATTACAGCAAATCACCAGGTTCAGATGCGGACAGAATCTTATCCGTCAATATATCATTGCCGATCAGCAATTGGTTATCACCAGCAGTCGATGGGCGCACTGCGACAAATTCTATGACAGCGACCTATGGTTACAGTCAGGATAATAGCGGTCATGTGAATCAGTATGCTGGAGTATCTGGCTCACTGCTGGAACAACATAATCTCAACTATAATATTCAACAAAATTTTGCCAATCAGAATAATACCGGAAATGGCTCGGTAGGTTTAAATTACCGTGGTACTTATGGTTCACTAAATTCCGGATACAGCTACGATAATAATGGTAACCAGCAATTTAACTATGGTTTAAGTGGTGCCATGGTTGTTCACGAAAATGGTTTAACGCTAAGTCAGCCGTTAGGTGAAACAAATATACTGATAAAAGCACCTGGGGCAAACAATGTAAATGTGGAACGCGGAACGGGGGTTAAGACAGACTGGCGTGGCTATGCTGTCGTACCTTATGCCACGGAATATCGGCGTAATAATATCTCTTTAGACCCTATGTCTATGAACATGCATACAGAATTAGATGCCACTAGCATGGAAGTGATACCCAGTAAAGGCGCTTTAGTTCGCGCTGAGTTTAATGCCCATGTCGGTATTCGTGCTTTATTTAATTTGAGCTATCGTAATAAACCAGTTCCATTTGGTGCGACGGCCAGTGTACCCACTGAGGGAACCACTCAGATTACAGGAATAGTGGGTGACAGTGGGCAGGTTTATCTCTCTGGTTTGCCTTTGCAAGGCATAATAAATATACAGTGGGGAGAAAGTTCTTATCAGCAATGTCAGGCAAGCTATCAATTACCGGAAAGTGAGCTAGATAATGCTATTAGCTATGCAAATCTGGAGTGCCGCTGATGAATATATTACAGCAATTTATTTTATTAATTTTCACTTCATTATCCATGATGGTGGTTTCATATAATGCACAGGCTAACGATACCGTAGTAGTCACATTTACAGGACAATTATTAGCAAAAACGTGTGATATTACAGCTGGAAGTAAAGACCAGCCAGTAAACATGGGAACTTATGACGTCAATGATTTTTTGAATGTAGGGGATGTTTCTGGCAGCCATACATTTACGATCAATCTGGAAGGTTGTCCTACAACAACCAGTACTGTTTATAGTTCAGGAGTAAGTGCTAATGTGCGGTTTACTGGAGATACTGATGCTATCAATACCACTTTATTACGCCTTACTTCCAGTGCAGATAGTGCAACTGGAGTGGGCGTCGAAATTTTAGATAGCAATGATAAAATTATAGCAATTAATGGTGAGTCAGGCTTCCGGGAATTAGTTTTAGATAATAATGGCGATGCCAGTTTGGCCTTTAAACTCCGCTATAAGTCAACTCAGCAAAACGTACATGCGGGGCAGGCGAATGCACTGTTGTACTTTGATATAGACTATCAGTGAGGATAATATGACGCGCTATTGGAATTTAATTGCTCTGTTATTCTCCGTGATATCAATACCATCCATTGCTGATGATACAACGCATGCAGGTATTGTACGTATAGAAGGAATAATAACGGCAAAGACTTGTATTGTTGCCGATGAGTCTAAAAATTTCACGGTTAACATGCCTGATGTTCCCAGTTATAGGGTTAAAAATTCAGGGGATATCACTGAAAAAATTGACTTCTCTATAAAATTAACCCGATGTGGCAGTGATGTCAGTAATGCCAATATCAAATTTGATGGAGCATCTGTGAGTGAAGATACCACTCTGTATAAACTGGAAGAGGGATCTGTTGAGGGGTTAGCACTGGCTATTTATGATAACAACAAACAAAGTATTAGTAATGGTATAAAAAGTACCAGTTATGCCCTTACGCCATTGGTAGATAATACATTGCATTTCTTTGCTGCTTATAAAGCGATAAAAAATGATGTACAACCAGGAGATGCGAATGCATCAGTTTCCTTTATCGTCACTTATGATTAATGTGCTGATATGCTTTTTAATATGTTGCGTAAATGCGCAAGCAGGGGTTGTCGTTGGCGGTACCCGTTTTGTTTACCCAGAAAAGCAGTCATCAATTTCGGTCGAGCTTAAAAATACTGCCAGTAAAGATATGCTGGTTAAAATTTCCGTGATACCTGATGATGGACGTCAGTTAAATGGGACAGTAGAATCTCAGCCTTTACTTCCAGATAAGGCATTTATTGCTACGCCACCATTATTGGTACTTAAACAAGATAAAAATACCAAAATAAGAATTAATCGCGTAGGTGGTCAGTTACCTACAGATCGTGAGAGTTTATTTATACTGAATGTTGCTGCGTTACCTGCTCAGGAACAAGACTCACAGCTTAAGCACGAAAATCAACTCCAGGTAGCTGTACGCAACCGGATGAAAATATTTTATCGCCCGGAGGCGTTATCAGGTAATCCACTTAACGCTTATCAGCAGTTACGCTGGTCGCGAAGCAATGAGGCTGTCACTGTTTTTAATCCTACACCCTGGTATGTGACACTCTATAATTTATCTATTGATGGTAAAAACATAAATGGTGGCATGGTCGCACCATTTAGCCATCGTCAACAGAATTGGTGTCAGGGGCAAGGATATTGCGAGATTAATTGGCAGACGTTGGATCTTTACAATAATGCTTTACCTGTATGGAGTGTGAAATTAAATGTTTTGCAAAATAATGCTATGGGTACAGCAGCGATACATGGATAACTGGAGAGGCATGATGTTTACTTGTTTTTGGGGAAATGTAAAAGCAATTTTTATATTTTCTATTCTTTTAATCAGTAATTTCTATAACATTGTGTATGCTGAAGATATGGGACGTGATCGCGCTTTTTGTTATCCTGGTTCTCCTGGTAATAACAGTACGCCAGCAGTATTTTCTTATAATTTTGGTACTATTACTGTCTCTGATGTTAATAATAACTCTCCTGGAACGGTATTACCAACGCAGAACTGGAAAATAGGGCGTTATAAGGCATATTGCAATTCTCTTGATGATTATGAAGTTTATTTTTCCGGTGTGTCTGGAATTGACCCGTCGGGAGCATCTGGTGATCATCAGGGGAGCGATATATTTATTCCTCTGACTCATGAAATATCTGTCTCGACACATATAAAACTCTATAATAAAAATGGCACAATGACAGATAAAACAGTACCTTTTGATAACTATAGCACCAATTATCCAGCAGACAGAAGTAAACCATCTGATTGGACCTCAGGAACAGAGGGATATATAAAAATCAGACTGGATAAAAAAATAATATCCGATGTCTCAATAAATAGTGTGCTACTAGTTTCTTTGTACGTTAGCCAGTTCCCAACTGAACATGGCCCCGTTCCTGTATTTAATGCTTATATTGGCAACTTAAATATTGAGGTTCCACAAGGCTGCACAATTAATGAGGGCACCAGTTTTACCGTTAATATGCCTGATGTCTGGGCTAGTGAGTTAAGTCGGGCTGGCGCTGGAGTGAAGCCAACAGGTATTTCTCCAGTTGCAACCACTATTCCGATCAATTGTACGAACAAAGATATTGATGCCGTAATGACGCTGGTTTTTGATGGCAATATTTCATCAACGAGAGATGTTAACGGTCGGCAAAGTATTCTTCAGGCGGAGGATAACCCAGACGTTGGCATTATGATTATGGATAGCCAACAGGAGTCCGTAGATTTGAACGCTCTTGCTACTCATGTTGGAGTACCATTTAAGTTAATAGAAAACCGGGCAGCATCCGCTCAGACGGCAGACGTGACTTTTCTGTCTCTCCCCGTCAGTACCACAGGGCGACTACCTGCCGCGGGGCGTTATAACGCCCTGGCTGTTTTACGGGTGGAATATCAGTGATATGTGAGTCAGTGCAGAAACGGATTAGCCCGCTTTTAGCCATCGGTAGGGCAGAGCCTGGTGGAAGATGTGGGATATGTGCCGATGTATCCAACAATGAAATAAAATTCGATGCAAAGGAATCAGCGCGATGAATAAATTCACAGGCGTTTTACTGTTAGGTGCAGTATTACTGGCGGGATGCGCCGACCGGGAAGCCTACTATAACAGTGTCAGGGAAGAAGAGAGTCGGGGACTGACTTCTCTGCGGGGAGAACCTGAATTACATTACAGCGATGATTGGTCAAGATGGCCGAGAGTGTACGGTGCAACAGCTTTATACCCGCTGTATGCTTCTGCATATTATGAATTAGTACCGGAGCCGAAAGATGCGGATCAAACTTCGCTGGCCTGGCAGGCGTATGGTTTACAGCAAACCCGAACAGCGGAAGCCTACGATAGTCTGATTAAAGGTACTGCGACAGTTATTTTTGTCGCGCAACCTTCTGAAGGACAGAAAAAACGTGCAGAAGAAGCGGGAGTTAAGCTGAAATATACCGCGTTTGCCCGCGAAGCCTTTGTCTTTATCGTTGATATCAAAAACCCGGTTAATTCGCTTAGCGAACAGCAGGTCAAAGACATTTTTAGCGGTAAAGTGAGTCGCTGGAATAAAGTAGGCGGTGGTGACGACCGCATAAAAGTCTGGCAGCGGCCAGAAGATTCAGGAAGCCAAACGGTTATGAAGGGACTGGTTATGCAAGACACTCCAATGCTGCCAGCCAAAAAATCCACTGTTATTGATCTTATGGGCGGTTTAATTACCGAAGTCGCCGACTATCAAAACACACCATCTTCCATTGGATACACCTTCCACTATTACGTCACACGTATGAATGACAATATGCTCAAAATGCGCAAACAGATCAAACTGCTGGCTATAAACGGTGTTGCGCCTACAGAGGAAAATATCCGTAACGGCACTTATCCGTACATAATTGATGCTTATATGGTGACGCGTGAAACCCCCACGCCGGAGACGCAGAAATTCGTCGACTGGTTTTTAAGCCCGCAGGGACAGCAATTGGTAGAGGATGTGGGATATGTGCCGCTGTATAAAACGCAACCTTAAAGCAGGAGAAATAATATGGATACTACTATTATTCGCCTGAACGCGGCGAATGCTCGTTTTGTTTATCAACCGGTTACACGCGACCAGCGGGTGAGAGGATAATTATGCAACCCAGCCCCGCCATGCAGGCATTAATTGAGCAGATATATCACACCTTTCACCGTTATCCAGTGCCGAAGCAATGTGTGGTTTGTTGTGAATATTGCCTGAGTCAGCAGGAACAAATAGCAGCTTTGAGCAGGATGATGACGATAAAGCTATTACCGCCCAAATCAATACCTGGGCTGACAACAAGCAATCCATCCTGAAAGAACGCGCGCGGCAAGCGATTGAAAACCCGCTTAAACAGCCTGAACAGGGCACACGATATCAGGTCTGGGAAGATGACTGGATGGTTGATGAGTGTTTATGCGCGATGTATGACGCATCATCCGAATCATCAGGACAATAAAGATGAATAAAATCAGACTTTATATTCCCCCGCTAATTCTCGGCTTTATTATTGTACCGTTGTTGATATGGCCGACGGTAGTTGCGCTGGCTGCTTCTGTTATAACGCTGAGTTTTCTGGAGGAGATACTGTTCTCTATCCCGCTCATGATCAGGCGTATTTCATTTCTGGAATTACAACTTTGGTTATCGGTCGAATATGCGCTTTTCTTCTGTGTAATGTGCTGCGTCGGTTGGCAATTTGCTCGCAGAACTCAATCTGAATTGAAAAGCAGACTCCATTGTTGGCTGGTATTCGCACCAGTTTATTTCTGGTTGCTCCTGTGGAATATCATTTTTTATGTCGCGCCAGCGCAAATTGCTTTGCTGGAAAATATGCGCAGTTTCTTTCTGACAGTCGTCTGGCTCCCACTGAATTTTTCGCCATTTTGGTCCCAACCGTGGACTGGCTTTGTCGGCCCGATAAGTGCACAGCTTGGTTTTGCGTTGGGATATTATTGCCAGTGGCGTAGCAAAAATAGAAGCCAGAGGAAGAAGTGGGGCGAGTGGGTAATGTGTCTGAGTTTTGTTACGTTGGGTATGATGGCGTGGGCTTTGCGGTAATTCCCTGAATCAAAAAGTAGGTTAGATTGAAATTTGACCTCAGATTGTTGACAAAGTGCGCTTTGCTCATGCCGGATGCGGCGTGAACGCCTTATTCGGCCTACAAAATCGTGCAAATTCAATGTATTGCATAAATCACGTAGGCCTGATAAGCGTAGCGCATCAGGCAGGTTTTTTGTTTATCATCAGTCTCAGGTCAGATTGAAATCTGACCTGGCCACCTTACGTTAGTTTACGACGCCAGCGACAACTTCTGCTGCGTATACTCCACCAGCCACTGACTCACACGAGACTGTTGTTCCGCATTCAGCCACATGCCTTGTTTTGTGCGACGCCACAGGGCATCGTCGGCGCGACGGACCCATTCGTGATCCACCAGGTATTTCAGTTCCGCTTCGTAGAACTCATGACCGAAATCCTCCCCGAGGTCGCTTATCGCCCCTGCGCTGCCGAGCAGCAGCTCGCTGTTGCTGCCGTAAGTGCGCGCGTAATGACGTGCCAGCGATTCGGTCAGGAACGGGTAACGGCGGCGCAGACGAGCTGCGTAGTCGTCGCGGTCGCCTTCAATGGCACCACCCGGCAGCACGCTCTCTTTCGTCCATGCCGGGCCAATGCCCTGATAATACGGCGTTAGTTTTTCCAGCGCGTGTTCCGCCAGTTTGCGGTAGGTGGTCAGCTTACCGCCAAATACCGACAGCAGCGGTGCTTTGCCGTTTTCATCATGAATATCAAGGGTGTAATCACGGGTAATAGCCTGCGGCGAATCGGACTCGTCATCACACAGTGGGCGCACGCCGGAGTAGGTCCAGACGATATCGTCCCGGCTTAACTGCTTTTTAAAGTGCGTGTTATACACTTTCAGCAGGTAATTGATTTCACTCTCTTCAATCTTCACTGCTTTTGGATCGCCTTTGTACTCTACATCGGTAGTGCCGATGATGGAAAACTCGTCCATCCACGGGATCACAAAGACAATACGTTTATCTTCGTTTTGCAGAATGTAGGCTTGTTTTTGGGTATGCACGCGCGGCACCACAATATGGCTGCCTTTGATCAGGCGAATGCCATAAGGTGAGGGCAAATGCATGCCGTCGTCGAAGAACTGTTTCACCCACGGGCCAGTGGCGTTAACCAGGCCGCGCGCCTGCCATGTATATTTTTTGCCAGTATCGATATCTTCCGCTTCCACAATCCACAGGCCGTTTTCGCGGCGAGCAGAAGTGGCACGAGTACGAGTAAGCACTTCACCGCCTTTACGCACTACCATCTGGGCGTTGGCGAGCACCAGACGGGCGTCGTCTACCCAACAGTCGGAATATTCGAATCCGCGCGTGATTTCCGGTTTTAACACCGAATTTGCACCAAAACGCAAACCGGTTGATCCCGGCAGGCTGGTGCGTTTGCCCAGATGATCGTACATAAACAGACCAATACGAATCATCCACGCCGGGCGCAGATGTGGGCGATGCGGCAGGCGAAAACGCATCGGGAAGGCGATATGCGGCGCCATTTTCAGTAGCACTTCACGTTCGGCCAGCGCCTCGCTGACCAGTCGGAATTCATAGTGCTCAAGGTAGCGCAGGCCACCGTGAATGAGTTTTGAACTGGCGGAGGAGGTCGCGCAAGCGAGATCCTGGGCTTCCAGCATCAGCACGGATAAACCGCGTCCAGCGGCGTCTGCCGCGATACCAGCACCATTGATGCCGCCACCTATCACAATCAGATCTTTGGTTTCCATGCTGCCCTCATTCACTTTCGTTAAAGCTCATAAATGTTCGTTATCGAACATATTAGCAAAGAATCGCGCTTTGGGTAACATTGAAAAAACATTTTAGAGTGATATGTATAACATTATGGCGTTTATCTGCCGCTTCGACGTAAACTGTGCGGTAAATTTGCCCACTTGTTTGTAAAGAAAGAGAGACGCATGGATCAGTTCGAATGTATTAACGTTGCCGACGCGCACCAGAAGTTGCAGGAAAAAGAGGCGGTGCTGGTCGATATTCGCGATCCACAGAGTTTCGCAATGGGGCATGCGGCGCAGGCTTTCCATTTGACTAACGACACACTGGGCGCGTTTATGCGTGATAACGACTTCGATACGCCGGTGATGGTGATGTGTTACCACGGTAATAGCAGCAAAGGCGCGGCGCAGTATCTGCTGCAACAGGGCTACGATGTGGTCTATAGCATTGATGGCGGTTTTGAAGCCTGGCAACGTCAGTTTCCCACAGAGGTGGCGTACGGCGCGTAAGGCTTTATACTGTCCCCTTTTGTGTGGAATAAGCGACAGCAACAATGTTGATGATTACCTCTTTTGCTAACCCCCGCGTGGCGCAGGCGTTTGTCGATTACATGGCGACGCAGGGTGTTATCCTCACGATTCAACAACATAATCAAAGCGATGTCTGGCTGGCGGATGAATCCCAGGCTGAACGTGTGCGGGCGGAGCTGGCGCGTTTTCTCGAAAACCCGGCTGATCCGCGTTATCTCGCTGCCAGCTGGCAGGCGGGCCATATCGGCAGTGGCCTGCATTATCGCCGTTATCCTTTCTTTGCTGCCTTGCGTGAACGTGCAGGTCCGGTAACCTGGGTGATGATGATCGCCTGCGTGCTGGTGTTTATCGCCATGCAAATCCTTGGCGATCAGGACGTGATGCTATGGTTGGCCTGGCCATTCGATCCGACGCTGAAATTTGAGTTCTGGCGCTACTTCACCCATGCGTTAATGCATTTCTCACTAATGCATATCCTCTTTAACTTGCTCTGGTGGTGGTATCTCGGCGGTGCGGTGGAAAAACGCCTCGGTAGCGGTAAGCTAATTGTCATTACTCTCATTAGCGCCCTGTTAAGTGGCTATGTGCAGCAAAAATTCAGCGGGCCGTGGTTTGGCGGGCTTTCTGGCGTGGTGTATGCGCTGATGGGCTACGTCTGGCTACGTGGCGAACGCGATCCGCAAAGTGGCATTTACCTGCAACGTGGGTTAATCATCTTCGCGCTGATCTGGATTGTCGCCGGATGGTTTGATTTGTTTGGGATGTCGATGGCGAACGGAGCACACATCGCCGGGTTAGCCGTGGGTTTAGCGATGGCTTTTGTTGATTCGCTCAATGCGCGAAAACGAAAATAATTCCAGGGATTTATAAATGAAACAAACACAACGTCACAACGGTATTATCGAACTGGTTAAACAGCAGGGTTATGTCAGCACCGAAGAGCTGGTAGAACATTTCTCCGTCAGCCCGCAGACTATTCGCCGCGACCTCAACGAGCTGGCAGAGCAAAACCTGATCCTGCGCCATCATGGCGGTGCGGCGCTGCCTTCCAGTTCGGTTAACACGCCGTGGCACGATCGCAAGGCCACCCAGACCGAAGAAAAAGAGCGCATCGCCCGTAAAGTGGCGGAGCAAATCCCCAACGGCTCGACGCTGTTTATCGATATCGGCACCACGCCGGAAGCGGTGGCGCACGCGCTGCTCAATCACAGCAATTTGCGCATTGTCACCAACAATCTCAACGTTGCTAACACGTTGATGGTAAAAGAAGATTTTCGCATTATTCTCGCCGGTGGCGAATTACGCAGCCGCGATGGCGGGATCATTGGCGAAGCGACGCTCGATTTTATCTCCCAGTTCCGCCTTGATTTCGGCATTCTGGGGATAAGCGGCATCGATAGCGACGGCTCGCTGCTGGAGTTCGATTACCACGAAGTTCGCACCAAACGCGCCATTATTGAGAACTCGCGTCACGTTATGCTGGTTGTCGATCACTCGAAATTTGGCCGTAACGCGATGGTCAATATGGGCAGCATCAGCATGGTAGATGCCGTCTACACCGACGCCCCGCCGCCAGTAAGCGTGATGCAGGTGCTGACGGACCACCATATTCAACTGGAGCTGTGCTGATCCTGCACGGCTTCCCACGTCAGACCAAAACGCGCCAGGTATTTGCGTAGCCGATCCGCGTCATTGACGCTGGCTTTGCCCTGGCGCGAAACATCAAAAAGCTGACGTCCGGCAGCAGAAAGCGACTTTGCCTGGCGGCAGATAGCGATAACGCGTTCCAGTTGCATACGGTCGAAGAGATCGATGTTTTCCGCTTCAGCGCCCAGCAGCTGCGTAAGCGCGGAAGGGCGATTCTCCTGCCAGTTATAGCGCAGACGGTTTATCTCATCTTCAACCACTTCCAGAGTGATGCGTCCGCTAGTGGCAAAGGTTGCCATCCGCGTGACGCTGGCAGAAAGCTCGCGAAAGTTACCGCGCCATGTTGCCTGGGGAGATGTCGCAAAGGCCAGCCAGGCACGCCGCGCTTCGGTGTTAAAACGCACGCTGTCGCCGGTGAGCGCGGCGTGGCGCTCCACTTCATAATCCAGGTTCGGTTCAATATCTTCCTGGCGCTGGCGTAGACCCGGCAGGGTGAAGGTCCAGAGATTGATCCGCGCGTACAGATCTTCGCGAAATTTGCCTTCGGCAACCAGCTGGCGCAAATCGCGCACCGTTCCGGCGATAAGCTGAAAATCACTGCTCACCTGGCGATCGCTGCCAAACGGGTAAAAGGTTTTCTCTTCAATGGCTTTCAGCAGCATTGCCTGTTCGTCTGCGCCCAGTTCGCCAATCTCATCAAGAAACAACATCCCGCCGTCGGCGCTGCGTAATAATCCTTCACGCGATTCCCGCGCCCCGGTAAACGCGCCTTTTACATGACCAAACAGCGCTGACATGGCGGTATCGCCGCGCAGGGTGGCGCAGTTCACTTCTATAAACGCGCCGCTAAACTGATGCCGTGCCTGTTTTAATTCAAAGATGCGTCGCGCCAGAAATGACTTACCTGCGCCAGTCGGGCCGTTAAGCAGAATTGGCGCGCGGGATTTAATCGCCACTTTTTCGATCTGCTCAATCATGCGGTTGAATTGGGGGTTACGCGTGGCAATGCCGGATTTGAGGAAATCGAGGGTTTGCTGGCGTTCTTCAGCAAAGCGGCTGGCGATGGCGTTATAACGGCTTAAATCGAGATCGATGATCGTCACTTCACCTGCGCCGCGCGGTTGTTCTTTTTTGCGCGGTGGTGAAGATTGTATCAGCCGGGCGGGCAGGTAACGCGCTTCCGCCAGCAGAAACCAGCAAATCTGTGCAACGTGGGTGCCGGTGGTGATGTGAATTAAATAGTCTTCTTTATCAGGTTGGAATGCGTAGCCACGGGCGAAGTCATGCAGGCAGGCGTAAACCTCTTCGAAATCCCACGGGTTATGCAGTTCAATCTCAACGCCCATTACTTCTGTTTCTGGCGAAATGCTGGTGATATCGCGTTTAAGCGTTTCAAACAGCGAGCGCGAGCGGGCATCGTGCAACAATTCCAGCCGATCGATCACCAACGATTCTTGCTGGCATAAACAGAGCGTCGGACGCCATTTTGACCAGCGCTGACTGCCGCGCCCGGCATAATCCAGCACCGTTCCGACAAAGCCAAAAGCCACTGTTTTACGCATCTTAGATATCCTTATAAAAGACGATATTTCATTATCGGTAAATTGGCTTTGCGGGAAATCTCCGGTTACGGACGTAAAGACATAATCTTTTTTAAAACAATGAATTAAAAAATTAATCTGCTTATTTAATTTTCTGGCACGACGGTTGCAATTATCAGGACATACCAACGAAAAGAGAAAAACAAAATGAATTACGAATTACTGACCACTGAAAATGCCCCGGTAAAAATGTGGACCAAAGGCGTGCCGGTAGAAGCCGATGCGCGTCAGCAACTTATTAATACGGCGAAGATGCCGTTTATTTTCAAACATATTGCGGTAATGCCTGATGTACACCTGGGTAAAGGTTCCACCATTGGTAGCGTGATCCCGACCAAAGGGGCGATTATTCCGGCAGCGGTGGGTGTGGATATCGGTTGTGGAATGAATGCACTGCGTACTGCGTTAACGGCGGCAGACCTGCCTGAAAACCTGGCGGAGCTGCGTCAGGCAATTGAAACGGCCGTGCCGCACGGGCGTACTACCGGACGTTGTAAACGTGATAAAGGTGCCTGGGAAAATCCACCTGTTAACGTCGATGCGAAATGGGCTGAGCTGGAAGCCGGTTATCAGTGGCTAACGCAAAAATATCCGCGTTTCCTGAATACCAATAACTATAAACATCTGGGAACGCTGGGAACGGGTAACCACTTTATTGAAATCTGCCTTGATGAGTCGGATCAGGTGTGGATTATGCTGCACTCCGGTTCACGCGGAATTGGTAACGCCATCGGAACTTATTTTATCGATCTGGCGCAAAAAGAGATGCAGGACCAGCTTGAAACGCTGCCATCGCGTGACCTGGCGTACTTTATGGAAGGTACGGAATACTTTGATGATTACCTGAAAGCCGTGGCCTGGGCGCAACTTTTTGCCAGCCTTAACCGCGATGCGATGATGGAAAACGTGGTAACGGCGTTGCAGAGCGTTACGCAGAAAAAGGTAAGACAGCCGCAAACGCTGGCGATGGAAGAGATCAACTGTCACCACAACTATGTGCAAAAAGAACAGCACTTTGGCGAAGAGATCTATGTGACGCGTAAAGGGGCGGTGTCTGCGCGTGCTGGTCAATATGGAATTATTCCCGGTTCGATGGGGGCGAAAAGCTTTATCGTCCGTGGGCTGGGAAATGAAGAGTCGTTCTGTTCGTGCAGCCACGGTGCCGGACGGGTAATGAGCCGTACTAAAGCGAAAAAACTGTTCAGCGTGGAAGACCAAATTCGAGCCACCGCGCATGTGGAATGCCGTAAAGATGCCGAAGTGATCGACGAAATCCCGATGGCGTATAAAGATATTGATGCGGTGATGGCGGCACAAAGCGATCTGGTGGAAGTTATCTATACCCTGCGTCAGGTGGTGTGCGTAAAAGGATAAATGATGAAAAGGATGATTGCGCTGGATGGCGCACAGGGCGAAGGCGGCGGGCAGATCCTGCGCTCGGCGCTGAGCCTGTCGATGATAACCGGCAAGCCATTTACCATCACCGGCATTCGTGCCGGACGGGCGAAACCGGGGCTGTTGCGCCAGCATCTGACGGCGGTAAAGGCGGCGACGGAAATTTGCAGAGCAACGGTGGAAGGCGCGGAGCTGGGGTCGCAGCGCCTGGTCTTTCGGCCCGGTAACGTGCGTGGCGGCGATTATCGCTTTGCTATCGGTAGCGCCGGAAGTTGTACGCTGGTGCTGCAAACGGTGCTGCCCGCGCTGTGGTTTGCCGATGGGCCTTCGCGTGTTGAAGTGAGCGGCGGCACCGATAACCCGTCGGCCCCGCCTGCGGATTTTATGCGCCGGGTGCTGGAGCCGCTGCTGGCGAAAATAGGAATTCATCAGCAAACCACACTATTACGCCACGGTTTTTATCCTGCCGGAGGCGGGGTGGTGGCAACGGAAGTCGCGCCCGTGACATCGTTTAACACCTTGCTACTTGGCGAGCGCGGAAACATTACGCGGATGCGTGGTGAGGTGTTACTGGCTGGCGTGCCGAGGCATGTCGCTGAACGTGAAATCGCTACGCTGGCGGGGAGTTTTTCCCTGCATGAGCAGAATATTCATAACCTGCCGCGCGACCAGGGGCCGGGTAATACCGTCTCGCTTGAAGTCGAAAGTGAAAATATTACCGAACGCTTTTTCGTCGTCGGTGAAAAGCGCGTCAGCGCCGAAGTGGTCGCGGCACAACTGATAAAAGAGGTGAAGCGCTACCTAGCAAGCACGGCGGCGGTGGGGGAATATCTTGCTGACCAGCTAGTGTTGCCAATGGCGCTGGCGGGCGCGGGACAATTTACGGTCGCCCATCCCTCATGCCATCTGCTGACCAATATTGCGGTGGTGGAGCGTTTCTTGCCCGTGCGGTTCAGTCTGATAGAAACAGACGGCGTAACGCGAGTGAGCGTTGAATGATGCAGAGATGTCAGCCGGATCTGGCGCGTTATCCGGCTAAATTCACACTCCATACCCCATCATCTTCAGCAGTTTCTGCGCGTGTTGTACCGCAGCCTGGCGGTGGGCGACGCCGAGTTTTTGGTACAGATTGCGGATATGCGTCTTGATAGTGGTCGCCGCGACTTCCAGCTCGCCCGCAATTTGCTCGTTGCTGTAACCGGAGTAAATCAGCCCCAGCACCTGCCATTCGCGCTGGGTCAGCGGGCTGGTGCGGATTAGTTCTGGCACTTCCGGATGATTTAGCAGACGTTCAACGAAACTCTCATCGAAATGAGCGAATTTATGTCGATGATGTTGATTGATTTCCCGCAGAATACGCTGTGCGCGGTGCTGTTCCAGTTCCGGCAACGTATTGAGTTGAATCAGCTGACGTAACTGCTGCGCCATCGCTTCGCCTTCAATAACAAAATGACTGATAAATCCAGTGCGGTTTGCCAGTTTTAATGCATCCAGCAACACACGCTGGGCGTCGCTTTTACGCCCGGCTTGCCAGTACAACTGATTGAGTAAAAGCAGGTTACGGTTGAGGTCGCTCATTAACCGCAGACTGCGGGCGTTTTCGTTCAGTTCTTCGAGGACTATTTCCGCCGGTTCAAACTCTCCCAGCAAGATTTGTGCGCGGGCTATGTTGCGCCATTGACCTTGCAGGAAGTGATTGTTCGCAAACTCTGGTTTCGCAGTATGGCTCAGCCAGTTGGCGGCAGCCGCTTTATCTCCGGTCATTTGCCAGTAAATCACCCGGACTTTGTTGGCGTTAGAGATCCAGTCGCTGTGATATTTGCCATTCCCCAGCAGGTTTTCCAGACGGTTTAGCTGGCTACGGGCGTTATCTAAATCGCCACGGGCCAGCGAGCATTGGATCAACATTGCCAGGCACTGAAGCTGTTGCTGCGGCTGATAAGACGACAAGACTTCAATCCCGCTTCGTGCCGAGGCTTCGGCTTCATCCAGCCGCGCCCAGGCCCATAGCAGCTGTGCACGGATGCGCACCAGAAACTCATGCATCGGCAACTGTTCCAGATGCTGCTCGTTTATCAACTGGAACGCTTTTTCCTGTGTTTCCCATGCAGTTTGCAGGAACCCTTGGGCAAACAGAATTTCACTTTGCTGGATTAAACTCCACAAGGCGTAGTGCCAAACATCGTGCTGACGTGCCATTTGTTCGGTTTGCTGCATTAACGCCAGTGAACGGGTCAATTCACCTTTGCAGTGCAACACTTCGCCAAGCACGGAGGTTGCCACAATGCGGCTGTAGAACCAGCCCGGAGGCAGTTCTTCCAGTGCCAGTTTTGCCAGCCGTTCAGCTTCATCCGGATTGCCGTCGTTAATCGCCACCTGGGCGCGCAAAGCGTTAAATTCTGCGTGCATGGTGCCTTCTCTGATGTCCTTGATCTCATGCTCGGCACGTGCAAGCAGGGTGTTCACTTCGCCATAGCGATGTTGGCTTTGCATCAGCCACGCCTGCAACAACACCAGCTGTGGGTTTTCCAGCAGGCTGTCCCACGGCAGGGCGTTGAGCGACTCTTCCAGCAGTGACAGTTCGCTATGGTTGAACAGACTCCAGGCGTGATTAAGCAGAATATCGCGCAGCATCAGCGCGTCGCCCGCGGCCAGCGCATGATGAATAGCTTCGCTGGGAAAACCTTGCGCCATCCAGCTTTCTGCAGCGGCACGATGAATTTCGGGCAGTTCCGCCGCCAGTTCCCACTGGCAGCGCTGGCGCAGGAAGTTGCCAAACAACGGGTGATAGCAGAACCACTCGCCGGTATCATCCATCCGTTGCAAAAACAGTCCCTGACGCTCAATTTCTTCGAGGCGCATTTGCCCGTTGTCTTCACCTGTCACGCGGGTGATTAGCGTATCGTTCATCGATCGCAAAATGGCACTTTTCAGCAGGAAATGACGTGTTGCCAGATCAACGTTATCTAACACTTCATCGACCAGATAATCAGAAAGATGGCTGGCATTAATGCCCGCCAGGCGACGTGCGGATTTGTGCGCAGAGTGGGTATTCTGTCGGACGGAGAGGGCGATTAATTGTAAAGCCGTTGCCCAACCAGAAACGTCATCGCAAATCCGGCTACTTTCAGCGGCTTCAATGGGCGAAGACAGACGGCAATCAAAAAACTGCTTGGCTTCCTGGTGGGTAAACGCCAGTTGCTGGCTGCCAATTTCCAGCAGTTGGTCACGTACACGCAAATTGGCAATACCCAGTTGCGGAAGATTGCGCGACAAAACTACCAGGGTCAGATTTTCCGGTTGATGACGAATAAAGAAGCGCATTGACTCGTGAATCACTGGGTTAGTGATCAGATGATAATCGTCAATAACCAAGTAGAGCGGCTGGTGCCACTCTGCCAGTTCGATAAACAGTTGGGCAAAAAGTGAGGATAGACTGGCATATTGCCGCTTTTGCGCCATCACTTCACTGGCGGGGCAATGCCCGTTGGTGGCCTGTTGAATTGCGGCAATCAGGTAGCTGGCGAAACGTTCTTGCTGGTTATCGCCGTCATCCAGCGAGTACCAGCCCAAATCGTTTTTGCCTGCCGCCCATTGGGATATGAGTGTGGTCTTTCCGTAGCCCGCAGGACTTGTGATCAGCACCAGCCTGAAGTTGTTCGCGCCGGAAAGTTTAGCCAGCAGGCGCTCACGAACCACGGTATGGTCGAGTCGAACCGGACGACTTAATTTTGACGGAATCAGCATAGTTAATCACTTCACTGTGGAAATTGAGGAAATATTATTTTTTTTGCGCTTCGTAATTAATGGTTATAAGGTCGGCTAGAAATCTGTGCAATGCAAGCGATGACGGTTTTTTATGTGTCTGAATTTGCACTCTGTCACAATTCAAAACCTTTATTAATGTTTCATCTTAAAACTACGCTGATCCAGCGTAGATACTGGATCTTATGGTGTTTTCTCATGGTTCAATAGTGTTATTAAAGCAATGATGCTTCCTTAATTCATGATGAAAGGTCTATCTAAAAAGATGATCTTAATAAATCTATTAAGAATGAGATGAATCACGATTGGTATTTCATTGCTGAAACTATTTCGCTGCTTTACTTAATTTATAGAGTGGCTTTCCGCTTTTTGATAATACGCGACGCCCTTTCTTACTGTTAATCGTCGGTTTTTTTGCGCTCTTTGGCACTGGGCTGATGCTTTTGCAGTTGATTGCACTACCTTTAAGTGTTCGCGATCACATTTTCTTGCTCATCCCCGTCACTCCTCCCCGCCTAATCCCCCGTAGGATGAGGAAGGTCAACATGGAGCCTGGCAAACTAACGATAACGTTGTGTTTAATGTCTAAGAAAACTGGAACTCCTATGTCACAACCCATTTTTAATGAAAAGCAATTTCAGGAAGCCCTGTCACGTCAATGGCAGCGTTATGGCTTAACTTCTGCAGCTGAGATGACCCCTCGTCAGTGGTGGCAGGCCGTGAGTGAAGCGCTGGCGGAAATGTTGCGTGCCCAGCCTTTTGCCAAACCGACGGCGAATCAGCGCCATGTTAACTACATCTCAATGGAGTTTTTGATTGGTCGTCTGACGGGCAACAACCTGTTAAATCTCGGTTGGTATCAGGCTGTTCAGGATTCGCTGAAATCCTATGACATCAACCTGACAGATTTGCTGGAAGAAGAGACTGACCCGGCGCTGGGCAACGGCGGTCTGGGCCGTCTGGCGGCATGTTTCCTCGATTCAATGGCGACCGTCGGACAATCCGCAACAGGCTATGGTCTGAACTATCAATATGGTCTGTTCCGTCAGTCATTTGTTGACGGTCAACAAATGGAAGCGCCAGATGACTGGCATCGCAGTAACTATCCGTGGTTCAGCCATAATGAAGCGCTTGACGTGCAGGTTGGGATTGGTGGCAAGGTCACGAAAGACGGTCGTTGGGAGCCCGCATTTACCATTACCGGCCAGGCGTGGGATTTACCTGTGCTGGGCTACCGAAATGGTGTGGCGCAGCCGCTGCGTTTATGGCAAGCGACACATGCGCATCCGTTTAACCTCACCAAATTCAACGACGGCGATTTCCTGCGTGCTGAACAACAGGGCATTGACGCTGAAAAACTGACTAAAGTGCTCTATCCAAACGACAACCATACTGCCGGAAAAAAACTGCGTCTGATGCAGCAATATTTCCAGTGTGCTTGTTCGGTTGCCGACATTCTGCGTCGTCACCATCTGGCGGGGCGTAAACTGCACGAGCTGGCAGATTACGAAGTCATTCAACTGAACGACACCCACCCGACTATCGCTATTCCGGAGCTGCTTCGTGTGCTAATCGATGAGCACCAGATGAGCTGGGATGACGCATGGGCAATCACCAGCAATACCTTTGCTTATACCAACCATACCCTGATGCCAGAAGCACTTGAGTGCTGGGATGAGAAGCTGGTAAAAGCCCTGCTGCCACGCCATATGCAGGTAATCAACGAAATCAACAACCGCTTTAAGAAGCTGGTGGAAAAAACCTGGCCGGGCGATAAAGCGGTATGGGCGAAGCTGGCGGTGGTGCATGACAAACAAGTTCGCATGGCCAATATGTGCGTGGTAAGCGGCTTTGCGGTAAACGGTGTGGCGGCGTTGCACTCGGATCTGGTGGTGAAAGATCTGTTCCCGGAATATCACCAGCTATGGCCGAACAAATTCCATAACGTCACCAACGGCATTACCCCGCGTCGCTGGATCAAACAGTGCAACCCGGCACTGGCGGCATTGTTGGATAAGTCACTGAAAAAAGAGTGGGCTAACGATCTCGAACAGTTGATCAATCTGGAAAAATTCGCTGATGACGAGAAATTCCGCCAGCAATATCGCGAGATCAAACAGGCGAATAAAGTTCGTCTGGCGGAGTTTGTGAAAGTCCGTACCGGTATTGAAATCAATCCTCAGGCGATTTTCGATATTCAGATCAAACGCCTGCACGAGTACAAACGCCAGCACCTGAATCTGCTGCATATTCTGGCGTTGTACAAAGAAATTCGTGAAAACCCGCAGGCTGACCGCGTACCGCGCGTCTTCCTCTTCGGCGCGAAAGCGGCACCGGGCTACTACCTGGCGAAGAATATTATCTTTGCGATCAACAAAGTGGCTGACGTGATCAACAACGATCCGCAGGTGGGCGACAAGCTGAAGGTTGTATTCCTGCCAGATTATTGTGTATCTGCTGCGGAAATGCTGATCCCGGCGGCGGATATCTCCGAGCAGATCTCCACCGCAGGTAAAGAAGCTTCTGGTACTGGCAATATGAAACTGGCGCTTAACGGTGCGCTCACTGTCGGCACGCTGGATGGTGCAAACGTGGAGATCGCCGAGAAAGTCGGTGAAGAGAATATCTTTATCTTTGGTCATACCGTGGAGCAGGTTAAGGCGCTGAAAGCTAAGGGCTATGATCCGGTGAAATGGCGGAAGAAAGATAAGGTGCTTGATGCGGTATTAAAAGAGCTGGAAAGCGGTAAATATAGCGATGGCGATAAACACGCGTTTGACCAGATGCTGCATAGCCTCGGTAAGCAGGGCGGCGATCCGTATCTGGTGATGGCGGACTTTGCGGCTTATGTCGAAGCGCAAAAACGCGTGGATGTGCTGTACCGCGACCAGGAGGCCTGGACTCGCGCGGCGATCCTCAATACCGCCCGCTGCGGTATGTTTAGCTCGGATCGCTCAATCCGTGATTATCAGGCTCGTATCTGGCAGGCAAAACGCTAAGGAAGCGCGATGGGAAGCAAACGTCTGGACAAAGCCGCGTTGGCGGCGGGGATCAGCCCCAATTACATCAATGCCCACGGAAAACCGCAGTCGATTAGCGCCGAAACCAAACGGCGTTTGCTTGATGCGATGCATCAAAGTGCCGCCACGAAAGTGGCGGTAACACCAGTGCCAAATGTCATGGTGTATACCTCCGGGAAAAAAATGCCAATGGCAGTAGAGGGCAGCGGCGAATTTAGCTGGTTGCTGACCACCGAAGAAGGTACGCAGTACAAAGGCCACGTGAGCGGTGGTAACGCGTTCAATCTACCGACGAAGCTGCCGGAAGGTTATCACACGCTGACGCTTACTCAGGATGAACAGCGTGCTCATTGTCGGGTGATTGTCGCCCCGAAACGCTGCTACGAACCGCAGGCATTGCTCAATAAGCAAAAGCTGTGGGGCGCTTGCGTTCAGCTTTATACGCTGCGATCGGAAAAAAACTGGGGTATTGGGGATTTTGGCGATCTCAAAGCTATGCTGGTGGATGTGGCGAAACGTGGTGGAGCGTTTATCGGCCTGAATCCGATTCATGCGCTCTATCCGGCAAACCCGGAAAGCGCCAGCCCATATAGCCCGTCTTCTCGCCGCTGGCTGAACGTGATTTATATCGACGTCAACGCTGTTGAAGATTTTCAGCTTAGCGAAGAGGCGCAAGCCTGGTGGCACATGCCGACCACGCAGCAGACGCTGCAACAGGCGCGGGATGCCGACTGGGTCGATTACTCCACGGTTACCGCCCTAAAAATGACAGCATTGCGGATGGCGTGGAAAGGTTTCGCGCAACGTGATGATGAGCAGATGACCGCGTTTCGCCAGTTTGTTGCAGAGCAAGGCGATAGCCTGTTTTGGCAGGCAGCCTTTGATGCGCTACATGCCCAGCAAGTGAAAGAAGACGAAATGCGCTGGGGCTGGCCAGCATGGCCTGAGATGTATCAGAACGTGGATTCGCCAGAAGTGCGTCAGTTCTGCGAAGAACATCGCGATGACATCGATTTTTATCTCTGGTTGCAGTGGCTGGCTTACCGCCAGTTTGCCGCCTGCTGGGAGATAAGCCAGGGCTATGAAATGCCGATTGGCTTGTATCGTGATCTGGCGGTTGGTGTAGCAGAAGGTGGGGCAGAAACTTGGTGCGACCGCGAATTGTATTGCCTGAAAGCGTCGGTTGGCGCGCCGCCGGATATCCTCGGCCCGCTGGGGCAGAACTGGGGCTTGCCGCCGATGGACCCGCATATCATCACCGCGCGCGCCTATGAACCGTTTATCGAGCTGCTGCGCGCGAACATGCAAAACTGCGGCGCATTACGAATTGACCATGTGATGTCGATGCTGCGTTTGTGGTGGATACCGTATGGCGAGACGGCGGATCAGGGGGCATATGTTCACTATCCGGTGGATGATCTGCTCTCGATTCTGGCACTCGAAAGTCAGCGTCATCGCTGCATGGTGATTGGGGAAGATCTCGGCACTGTACCAGTAGAGATTGTCGGTAAACTGCGCAGTAGCGGTGTTTACTCCTATAAAGTGCTCTATTTCGAAAGCGACCACGAGAAGACATTCCGCGCGCCGAAAGCGTACCCGGAGCAGTCGATGGCAGTTGCGGCGACACACGACCTGCCAACGCTTCGCGGTTACTGGGAGAGCGGTGATTTAACGCTGGGCAAAACGCTGGGGCTGTATCCGGATGAAGAGGTGCTACGCGGTTTGTATCAGGATCGTGAGCAGGCGAAGCAGGGGCTGCTGGATGCACTGCACAAATATGGCTGCCTGCCTAAACGCACCGGGCATAAGGCGTCGCTGATGGCGATGACGCCGACGCTTAATCGTGGTTTGCAACGCTACATTGCCGACAGCAACAGCGCCCTGTTAGGGCTACAGCCGGAAGACTGGCTGGATATGGCGGAACCGGTAAATATTCCTGGAACCAGTTACCAGTACAAAAACTGGCGACGCAAGCTTTCCGCAACGCTTGAGACGATGTTTGCCGATGATGGGGTGAACAAGTTGATTAAGGATCTGGACAAGCGGCGCAGGGCGGCAGCGAAGAAGAAGTAGAGTACGTTTGATGCCGGATGCGACGCTTGACGCGTCTTATCCGGCCTACTAATTAATGCCGAATCGTAGGCCGGATAAGGCGGTCACGCCGCATCCGGCCATCAGTATTATCAAATCACCATATTCAGCAGCAGACAGCCAACCAGACCGCACACTGAGATAATGGTTTCCAGCATCGACCAGGATTTGATGGTCTCGCCGATAGTCAGGTTAAAGTACTCTTTGAACAGCCAGAAGCCCGGATCGTTCACGTGCGAGAAAATCACACTACCGGAACCAACCGCAATAACCATCAGCTCTGGGCTAACACCCGTCGTTGCAATCAGCGGCGCAGCGATACCACCCGCAGTGATTGCTGCAACGGTTGCGGAACCCAGCGCGATACGCAGTACGGCAGCAATCGACCAGGCCATCAGCAGCGGAGAAATGTTGGTTTCGTGCATCATGGAAGCAATGTATTTGTCCACGCCGCTGTCTACCAGCACCTGCTTGAACGCACCGCCACCGCCGATGATCAACAGCATCATCGCAATGATTTTGATGGAAGAAACCAGCGTGTCATTAATCTGATCCATTGAACGGCCACGGTTCAGACCAAAGGTGAACATCGCAATCAGCACGGCAATCAGCGTAGCCATTACCGGGTCACCGAGGAACTCCGCCACCGGCAGGAAAGCGTGACCTTTCGGCAGGATCATTTCGGCAATCGCACGCATCGCCATCAGCACAACTGGCACCAGAGAAGTCCAGACGCTGACGCCAAAGCTCGGCATCTCTTCTTCGCTGAAGGTTTTCGCGCTGTACAGACCTTCCGGGATTGGCTTATCGATACCTTTCAGCACGCGAGCGTAAACCGGACCCGCGAGAATCACGGTCGGGATTGCCAGAATGGTACCGTACAGCAGGGTTTTACCCATATCGGCGTTGAAAATGGTAGCAATCGCAGTCGGGCCCGGATGCGGCGGCAGGAAGCCGTGGGTGACAGACAGCGCAGCGGCCATCGGTACACCAACATACAGCAGCGGGATATTTGCCGCCGCGGCGATGGTGAACACCAGCGGCAGCATCAGTACGAAGCCCACTTCATAGAACAGGGCAAAACCAACGGTAAAACCGGTTAGTACCACGGCCCACTGGATATGTTTTTTACCAAATTTGGCAATCAGCGTGGTGGCGATACGTTGTGCACCGCCACAGTCTGCCAGCATTTTGCCCAGCATCGCGCCAAAACCCATGATCAGGGCAAGGCTGCCGAGCGTCCCGCCGACACCGGCTTTGATAGAGCCAATAACTTTATCCAGCGGCATCCCTTGCATTAATCCAACAGCAAGCGCCACCAGGACGAGGGCGATGAAGCCGTTCATTTTGAAGCGGATCATCAGGAGTAATAACAAGATTACACCGATAGCAACAATGACTAATGGCATGATTTACCTGGCCTTTAATTTGTTATGGGTAACGTCAAGTTTCTGACGACAAATCCTGGTTGTCCCAACTGGGAACAGAGATACAACGGCACCACGGCTGATGACTCCTAAAACGAATTAGTGTAGTCAAATGTTATGAGTGTGTTTGGTGCCCATAGGAATGATACGGGTAACATTGCGTGCTTGAGAATCACCAGAGCGGGGTAAATTTAAATTATGAGAGGTTGGTCATATTATCGCGGGGAAACGAAGGGATGGATTTGCCGAGCCAATGCCTGGCAGACGGCCCGAAAAGACGCTTTAGCGTCGCATCGGGCAATCTACAAAAGAGAGGGTAACTTAGTAGTAAGAGTGCTCGCCGCGCTGGTGTTCGGTGAGATCGCGTACACCTTTCAGCTCCGGGAATTCGTTCAGCAGCTGCTTCTCGATCCCTTCTTTCAGCGTCACATCGACCATAGAACAACCGTTACAGCCGCCACCGAATTGCAGAATGGCGTAGCCGTCTTCGGTGATTTCCATCAGCGAAACGCGACCACCGTGACCGGCAAGTTGTGGGTTGATCTGCGATTGCAGCATGTACTCCACACGCTCCATCAGCGGCGCATCGTCAGCCACTTTACGCATTTTGGCGTTTGGTGCTTTCAGCGTCAGCTGAGAACCCAACTGGTCGGTAACAAAATCAATCTCTGCATCTTCCAGGTAAGGTGCGCTTAACTCATCAACATACGCGGTCAGCAGGTCAAATTTCAGGGCGGTATCGGTGGCTTCCACAGCGTCCGGCGGACAATAAGAAACACCACATTCAGCGTTAGGCGTGCCAGGGTTAATCACAAATACGCGGATTTGTGTCCCTTCTTCCTGGTTTGCCAGCAGTTTGGCAAAGTGCGCTTGTGCAGCATCGGAAATACGGATCATAGTAATGGCCTAATAGTTGACTATTTTAGTTGGTTATAATACGCCCATCATCGAGGCTCTACAAGGTTCGACAAAGGCACCAGACCTGGACTGTCGCCGCACCATTGCGTAAAAGCAGCTGCGCAATCTCTGCGACGGTACTTCCGGTGGTAACGACATCATCCACAATCACCATATGGCGACCTTGCACGGGCAATTCAAGGCGAAAAGCATTCTTCAGATTGCGTCTGCGTAGTCGGGCGCTGAGGAAATGCTGGGTCGCAGTGGCTCGTGTACGCGTGACGGCTTCGCTATCCCATTGGCAATTCAACCAGCGTGATAACGGCTGACACAGCAAGTCGCTCTGATTAAACCCCCGATGCCAGTGACGGCGCTGCCATAACGGGACGCTGACGATGCGATCCGGCAGTTGTAATCCGGTAGTCCGACGGGCGTGTAAGACTTCTAATAGTAACAGACGTGACAGGGCGCTGGCGATTTCGCTGCGTAGAGAAAACTTAAGCTGGTGGATGAGCGGACTTAAGGGGGGCGCATAGTCGGCGACCGTGACCAGTCTTTGCCAGGGCGGCGGTTTTTGCAGGCAGCGACCGCAAGGAAGATGTGGGTGTGTGGCAGGTAATCCACATTGTGGGCATAGCGTTTTATCTGTACGGGCGGCACGAGAGCATACCGAACAAATCCCCCAGTGACCTAACGCCAGCGGCATTCGGCATAGCCAGCATAATCCCGGTACTGTTAGCATATGTTCATCCTTGTAAGTAAAAAGAGAACAATAGCCGATGAATAACATCTGGTGGCAGACCAAAGGTCAGGGGAATGTTCATCTTGTGCTGCTGCACGGATGGGGACTGAATGCCGAAGTGTGGCGTTGCATTGACGAGGAACTTAGCTCGCATTTTACGCTGCACCTTGTTGATCTGCCGGGCTTTGGGCGCAGCCAGGGGTTTGGCGCAGTGTCGCTTTCTGAGATGGCTAACGTCGTGTTGCAACAGGCACCGGACAAAGCCATTTGGCTGGGCTGGAGCCTTGGCGGACTGGTGGCAAGCCAGATTGCGTTAACCCATCCCGAGCGCGTTCAGGCGCTGGTCACCGTGGCATCGTCGCCGTGTTTTAGTGCTCGTGACGAGTGGCCGGGGATAAAACCGGACGTGCTGGCAGGTTTCCAACAGCAACTCAGTGAAGATTTCCAGCGCACGGTGGAACGGTTCCTGGCGTTACAAACCATGGGTACCGAAACGGCACGCCAGGATGCGCGGGCGCTGAAGAAAACCGTTCTGGCGTTGCCGATGCCGGAGGTCGATGTGCTTAATGGCGGGCTGGAAATCCTCAAAACGGTCGATTTGCGCTTGCCGCTGCAAAACGTACCCATGCCGTTTTTGCGATTGTATGGCTATCTCGACGGTCTGGTGCCGCGCAAAGTGGTGCCGATGCTGGATGAACTCTGGCCGCACAGCGAGTCATACATCTTCGCCAAAGCGGCCCATGCGCCGTTTATTTCACATCCGGACGAGTTTTGTCACCTGCTGGTGGCGTTGAAGCAGAGGGTGTAGGTGGTAAGTGAGAGCTAATTATTGTGGGTCGATTAAATTCACCAGTTTACTGATAACTTCACTAATCAATGCTTCATCGGCAACGGTATGAAATTTAGCGCCACGGGCAATAAGATCGACGGCTTTTAGCTGGTGACAAAGTACAACGCCATGCAGGCTACCGGTTTGCGTATCATGGGGGAGGACGCTCACTGTCACCCCTGTGGAACGCGCTGCATTTGCGCCTGTTGAAATTGGACAGCACATAGCAACTTTTAAAACATTGTTGAGTTCTTTGTCCGTTACCACAATGCAATAATGTGGTCCGCGAAGTTCATGTCCGGCAACCGGATCAGGGTTAAAATACCATATCTCTCCACGATGTGGCGTCCTTGCCTTTACCATGCTTCATTACCTTTTTTTCCTTCAGCCCATCCTTCTGTGGACTGATTTAACTCCGTAATTTCGTTTTCATCGATCTGGCTCAACAACTGCGCGACGGTAAGACGCCCACGCGGTTTGTGCTCTGTGGGGCGCAAATTAACACTATCGCCTTTTTTCTCCACGGTAAGCTCTGTGCCCGGTGACCAGCCAAGATCGGTAGCAAGATCTCGTGGGATAGTAACGATCATGGCTCCTCCTTGTTGCCGTAATTTCACTGTCTGCATATTAGTTCCTTAAGTGCTACTTTGTGTTACATACAAGATAGCACAAAGTAGCACTTAAGCAGGGGATAGTGTCTACTGACTCGCCGCAGCCAACTCTTCTTCTGACACCCCGGTAAAGCGCATGATGTCTGCAAGAGGGACTCCCGACTCAAGCATTATTTTGGCTATATGTAGGGCTTTGGATTGTTCCCCTTCCTGCCGCAATCTTTCCGCAATAGTCATTAAACTCTCCTTGTGTTTCGGTGAACGTTCGGCAACACCGTCGATAAAATCGTTAAAACGCACCGCATCGCCGGTTTGCAAGATGTAATTAAACAGCCCTTTGATTTGTCTGTCATTAGCGTATCCACTACTTAATAAGCAGGCCATTTGCTCTACCAGCCCCATCAGGTCGCGTTGACGAATATGTTTTTGAATTAACTCCAGCAGCGCCATACGTCGGTGCTGCATGATTTCATCATCAGGCATGACGGTGACATCAATCAGCGGAAATGCAGAGGCATAGAGCTGCCTTGCCAGTTTGGGAGCGGCAAAACAATCCAGCCAACACAGCGAATAGGGATAGGGGCTTTCAATACCATGGTAAAACAACAACGGCACCACCATCGGCAACGTTTTGTATCCGGCATCAAGGTGGTTTTGCATTGCGGCAATGGCGTAACGCATCATGCGAAATGCGATCAGTTTGTTTGAGGTGCTTTGATGTTCAATCAGGCAATAGATGTATCCTGGTCCTTGCTCGGTTTTCACCGACCACAGCACGTCGGAGTAGCTTTCACGCAGATCGTCATCAATATAACTGCTCGACTCCAGCTTGAGGGTTTTCATATCACAGAGCGCGTGAATGGGGGCCGGTAAATGGAACGCAAGAAAATCGCGTGCCGTGTCCGGTTGGCGTAAAAAGAGTTTGAACAGTGCATCGTGTGGGGTGGAACTCTGCTTTTTGCTCATGGCGTTCCTTCACCTGTTGTTTGAATGCCGCGACTCTACGCGCCACTCCACACCTGTGCATTAGCCAGTTTTCATCCCTGCGAGACGCTTTCAGAGGAACTTACGCTGTGCTGCAAGAATTGCATTTTTATGGAAAGCCGCACGCAAAAAAAAGCCCGGTAGCAAACGCATACCGGGCTTTTCAAAACAGGCGGTGGAGTAAGGTTAACGCAGCGCCCACCACTCGCGCAGGCAGGCTTTTCCTTCCGGGCAGCTTTTACAACTGCCGGAGAGGCAGCCGTCAGGTTCTTCCTGAATCCGCACTGCTTTGCCCATACTTTCCAGTTGTTGCAGCATGGCGTTAATCATTGGCTGTGGAGTGTTCAATGTCTGGCTTATCTGGGCCGCTTCCATACGGCCCCGTAACGCCAGCAAATCACGCACCTGAATGAGCGAAGCCATTGCTGTATCCTTAGTGGCAATCGCCAGTGGTGCTGGCTGCACAGCAACTGCTTACCGATTTGCGCGTTGCCAGCAGTTCGATATCCACCCGGCTACGCGCGCGGCGCAGCAAACCGATAACCACGATGTTAAACAGGATAACCGCCAGAATGCACATCAGGCTGTAGGTTGGATGCTGGCTGTAGCTGGCAACCTGATAGAACAATGTTGCCAGCGAGTAAGCGATATTCAGCCCCCACAGGATGGAGAAGCCCATCCAGCCACGGCTTGATTCACGGGCGATGGCTCCCATCACCGAGATGCACGGTACATACAGCAGGACGAAAATCAGGTAGCTGTAAGCGGCAGCTGCGCTACCGAATTTCTGATCCATCACGCCCATCGCCCCGGTACCCATTTCGCCGTCGCCTTTGCTTGCTTCAATGGGGTTCATCAGTACGCTAAGACTGAAGGTGTCTTTCAGGCTCTGCCAGGTTTCATCTACCGCGCTGAACAGCTCTTCACCGAGGTTAAATTCTGCTGGATTGAACTCTTCGTCCTGAATATTTTCTGCGGTGTAGAGAGTGTTGAGCGTACCCACCACCACTTCTTTCGCCATGGCACCTGTAAACAGGCCAACCGTTGCCTGCCAGTTATCTTCATGTACGCCAATCGGTTTGAAGACCGGGGTGATCACACGGCTAACGGAAGCCAGTGCCGAGTCGTTGATGTTATCGACGATTTTCCCGCTCAACGAGAAGCTGTTGAAGGCGCTCAGGAAAATGCTGACGATGATGATCACTTTACCTGCGCGCATCACGAAGCCTTTCAGACGCTGCCAGGTCTGGATAATCAGACTCTTAACGTGTGGTACGTGGTAGACCGGCAGCTCCATGACAAACGGCGTCGCTTCACCGCGCATGATGGTGTACTTGAGCATCAGGCCAGTCAGCACCGCCATCACGATACCCAGCATATACAGCGAGAAGACCGCCAGCGCGCCGTTCTGCCCGAAGAAGGCAGCCGCAAATACTGCGAAGATAGCCAGACGCGCGCCGCAGGACATAAACGGTGCCATCATAATGGTCATCAGGCGTTCACGCGGCGCATCAAGAGTTCGCGCACCCATCACAGACGGCACGTTACAACCGAAGCCGACGATCAGCGGCACAAAGGATTTCCCCGGCAAGCCCAACGCCTGCATCAGACGGTCCATCACAAACGCCGCACGCGCCATATAACCGGAGTCCTCGAGGAAGGAGAGGAACAGGTACATCATGCCGATCTGCGGCACCAGCGGCAGCACAGTGTTAATACCGCCACCCAGGCCCTGGGCGAGGAAGATAGTCAGCCAGTCCGGGAAGTGGAGCGTGTAGCCAATCCACTGAATACCATGCACAAATAGTGCCACGGAGCCGACGTCAAACAGCGGCTGTAACGCCCCGCCGATGTTGATAGCCAGCAGGAACATCAGGTACATCACAAAGAGGAAAATCGGCAGGCCGAGGAAACGGTTGAGCACGATTTTATCCACTGCCGTGGTGAAGCGACTGGGTTCTGCCGTCAGCGTGTTGCTTACCACATCGCAGATAGCAGCAATACACTGGTAACGCGCATCGGCAATATGCAGCGCCGGATCGTCCATCTCATTACGCAGACGGGCGAGGGCGGCATCCAGATGCTGCGACGCTTCACCGGCGTAGGCGCGGCTGTAGATATCGCCTTCCAGCATTTGCAGACCCAGCCAGCGACGCTGTTTCAGCGGAATGTCGGACGGCATCACTTTTGCCAGTGAATCTGCTTCGTTGAGCAGCGGCTGTGCGTAATGCACCAGTTCTACATTGTCGTTGGCTTTGTAGCGGTCAATCGCCAGTTTCAGAGCTTCGATACCGCGACCACGCGTGGAAACCAGCGGGATCACCGGGCAGCCAAGACGCGCCGACAGCGCATCAATTTCAATGCGAATATTTTGCTTCTCGGCAATGTCGAGCATGTTCAGTGCCACGATGCAGGGAATACCGAGTTCCAGCAGTTGTAGCGTCAGATACAGGTTACGCTCAAGGTTAGACGCATCCACCACGTTAATCAGCAGATCGGCGTCGCCACTCAAAATGTAGTGGCAGGCGATTTGCTCGTCCAACGACGTCTGCGATGAAATAGTAGTCAGAGAATAAGTACCGGGCAGGTCCACCAGCGTGACCTGATGATCGGTGGTGGAAAACTGACCCTCTTTACGCTCGACGGTAACGCCAGCCCAGTTTCCTACACGCTGACGTGCTCCGGTGAGCTGGTTAAATAAGGTTGTCTTGCCAGAATTTGGATTACCAATTAAGCCAATGGTTAATTTTTTCATTGTTGTTATCACCGTATTAACAGGAAACCGCTTCCACTTCTAATAAGGCCAGATCTTTTTTGCGTAATACCAGGCTTACACGACGGGTTTCGATATGAATGGGATCGCCGAGTGGAGCGACGCGCACCACATTAAAAGAGGAGCCAGGTAACATGCCAAGAGAAAGCAGCTTCTGACGATATGCCGGGCTGATTTCACGGGAAAAGCCAGTGATTTTCCACGCAGTATCTGGAGTGTATTGCATAGGTGCCTACTTGTTTCTCATTAACTGGATAACTACCTCATGGGGCGTTTGACAGCAACATGGGACCAGATGATTTGCCAACGAAGGAGAGATTAAATAATCAACAGTACAATGATAATGAGAATGGTTTCTATCAGCAATACTTAAAATGTGTGCGAATGTTGGTTTAGATAATAATCTGCGTGAATGTTGATGTGGCTCAAGGTTATATCGGAGCAAAAATATAATTCGGAGGACGAATTATTATGGCTGCTTAATGTTTTATTAAGGTTTCAATTGTTAATGTTGTGATAAATATTAACGAAATATAGTGTGAGTTTCGTTGCGGAATAAAAATGCCGGAGATATTCTCCGGCATTTTTATGTCAGGCAAGGCGTTCGTTGCCAGATGTGGCGTGAACGCCTTATCTGGCCTACGATTTCGTGCAAATTCGAACCGTAGGCCAGTCGGAGCGTTTAACGTTTTTTGCCCATTGCTGCCGCCAGCGCATCCATCATCGCGCTATTACCGGCAGGCTGCGCTTCACGCCCACGCGGTTTGGCTGCCGGGCGGTTGTTTTGCGGGCGATCGTTACCGCCGCCGCGACGAGCGTTGGTTTCGCCAGGCTGCTCGTCCAGACGCATGGTCAGGGCGATACGTTTACGCTGAAGATCCACTTCCAGCACTTTCACCTTCACAATGTCGCCTGCTTTCACCACGGTATGCGGATCTTCCACAAACTTGTTCGACAAAGAAGAGATGTGAACCAGGCCGTCCTGATGTACGCCGATATCAACAAAAGCACCAAAATTGGTGACGTTGGTGACAGCACCTTCGAGGATCATACCCGGTTGCAGGTCGTTCATCGTTTCGACGCCATCAGCAAACTGAGCGGTTTTAAATTCCGGACGCGGATCGCGACCCGGTTTTTCCAGCTCTTTGATGATGTCGGTTACTGTCGGCACACCGAATTTCTCATCGGTGAAATCAGACGCTTTCAGATTACGCAGTTCACTGCTGTTACCCATCAGATCTTTCAGCGCCTGCTGTGTTGCTGCCAGAATGCGTTCCACCACCGGATAGGCTTCCGGGTGAACGGTAGACGCGTCCAGCGGGTTATCGCCGTGGTTAATGCGCAAGAAGCCCGCGCACTGTTCGAAGGCTTTCGGCCCCAGACGGCTCACTTTTAACAGTTGCTGACGGTTCTGGAACTGACCATTTTCATCGCGCCAGGCCACGATGTTTTGCGCCATCATGCGCGTCAGGCCCGCCACGCGAGTTAACAGCGGAACAGAAGCAGTATTCAGATCAACGCCAACGGCGTTTACGCAGTCTTCTACTACTGCATCCAGCTTGCGGGCCAGCTGCGTCTGGCTGACGTCATGCTGATACTGACCAACGCCGATAGATTTCGGATCGATTTTCACCAGCTCCGCCAGCGGATCCTGCAAACGGCGGGCGATAGATACTGCGCCACGCAGAGAAACGTCGAGATCCGGGAACTCCTGCGCTGCCAGCTCGGAAGCCGAGTAAACCGACGCGCCAGCTTCGCTGACGATCACTTTCTGCGCGGTAACCTTCGGGAACTGCTTCTGGACATCAAGATAGAAACGCTCGGTTTCGCGGGAAGCCGTACCGTTACCGATCGCTACCAATTCAACATTATGTTTTTCACACAGGGCGGCAATGGTCATCGCCGCCTTTGCGGCCTGTCCGGTGTGCGGATAAATGGTATCGGTTGCTACCAGTTTGCCCGTTGCGTCGACCACCGCTACTTTTACCCCGGTACGCAGACCCGGATCGAGGCCCATCGTCGCACGCAGTCCGGCAGGGGCCGCCATCAGCAGATCGTGCAGGTTACGGGCAAAGACATTAATCGCTTCATCTTCCGCACGTTCGCGCACGGTTCCCATCAGTTCTGTTTCCAGGTGCATCAGCACCTTGATGCGCCACGTCCAGCTCACCACGCCTTTGCGCCAGCTATCCGCCGGGGCATTGTTCAGGCGCAGGCCGAGATGATCCATGATGATTTGCTCGCAATAGCTCTCTTTCGGCGGCTCGTCGAACTGCGGATCGGCATTCAGCGAAAGCTGGAGTACACCTTCGTTACGCCCACGGAACATCGCCAGCGCGCGGTGAGAAGGCACCGTTGACAGCGGTTCGTGATGATCGAAATAGTCGCGGAATTTCGCGCCTTCCTCTTCTTTACCGTTCACTACGGTCGACACCAGATGCGCGTTCTTCCACAGATAATCACGCACTTTCGCCAGCAGCGCGGCATCTTCGGCAAAGCGTTCCATCAGGATATAGCGCGCGCCGTCCAACGCGGCTTTGGTATCTGCCACGCCTTTATCGGCATCAACATATTGTGCAGCGGCGACTTCTGGCGTGTGTGATGGATCGCTCCACAGCAGGTCAGCCAACGGCTCAAGCCCTGCTTCAATGGCGATTTGCCCGCGGGTACGACGTTTCGGTTTGTAAGGCAGGTAGAGGTCTTCGAGTTCGGTTTTGCTCAAGGTAGCGTTGATGGCATTCGCCAGCTCGTCGGTGAGTTTGCCTTGCTCAGAAATGGACTTGAGAATAGCCTGACGTCTCTCTTCCAGCTCGCGCAGATAGCTCAGACGCGTTTCCAGATTACGCAGCTGCGTGTCATCCAGACCGCCGGTGATTTCCTTACGATAACGTGCGATAAACGGCACGGTATTCCCTTCGTCAAGCAGGCGAACGGCTGCGTCAACCTGTTCCGGGCGCGCCTGAATTTCACCCGCAATAATGCGGCAGAACGAATCATTCATCATGGTTTGAGTTCATCTTTTCGGATCAAAAATCAGGGGATAGTTATACGGACTGGCTGGCAAAAATGCCAGCCATCGGCAGGAGGTTAAGACTCTTCCTTACGGTTTCACGTACTCGATAGCATTAACATACCAGCTCGCTTCCCCGGCAGGGGTATTCACCACCGCCAGATCGCCCACCTCTTTTTTCAGCAATGCGCGGGCCATCGGGGAATCGATAGAGATGTAATCTTTACGGCCAAAGATTTCATCGTAGCCGACGATACGGAAACGGTGAGTCACGCCATCGTCGTTTTCAATCTCTACCCACGCGCCAAAGAAAACTCTACCTTCCTGCTGGGGCGAGTAATCGACGATTTTGAGATTTTCCATGCATTTAGTGAGATAGCGCACACGACGGTCGATTTCACGCAGGCGCTTTTTATTATACTGATAGTCAGCATTTTCGCTGCGGTCGCCCAGACTTGCGGCCCAGGTCACCTTCTTTGTGACTTCCGGGCGCTCTTCACGCCAGAGATAATTTAGCTCTTGTTTGAGTTTTTCATACCCTTCCCGGGTAACCAGGGGCGTTTTCATCTCGTTGATTCCCTTTGTCTGTTTGATAATGCGCACATTGGGTATAACGTGATCATATCAACAGAATCAATAATGTTTCGCTGAATAAATTGTATACTTAAGCCGCTGTTTAATATGCTTTGTAACAATTTAGGCTGAAATTCATACCAGATTTAGCTGGTGACGAACGTGAGCTTTTTTAAGAATACACGCTTACAAATTGTTGCGAACCTTTGGGAGTACAAACAATGCAAGAGAACTACAAGATTCTGGTGGTCGATGACGACATGCGCTTGCGTGCGCTGCTGGAGCGTTATCTCACCGAACAAGGCTTCCAGGTTCGAAGCGTCGCTAATGCAGAACAGATGGATCGCCTGCTGACTCGTGAATCTTTCCATCTTATGGTACTGGATTTGATGTTACCTGGTGAAGATGGTTTGTCGATTTGCCGACGTCTTCGTAGCCAGAGTAACCCGATGCCGATCATTATGGTAACGGCGAAAGGGGAAGAAGTTGACCGTATCGTTGGCCTGGAAATTGGTGCTGACGATTACATTCCAAAACCATTTAACCCGCGTGAATTGCTGGCCCGCATCCGTGCGGTGCTGCGTCGTCAGGCGAATGAACTGCCGGGTGCGCCGTCACAGGAAGAAGCTGTGATTGCTTTCGGTAAGTTCAAACTTAACCTGGGTACGCGTGAAATGTTCCGCGAAGATGAACCGATGCCGCTGACCAGCGGTGAATTTGCGGTTCTGAAGGCGCTGGTCAGCCACCCGCGTGAGCCGCTCTCCCGCGATAAGCTGATGAACCTTGCCCGTGGCCGTGAATATTCCGCAATGGAACGTTCCATCGACGTGCAGATCTCTCGTCTGCGCCGCATGGTGGAAGAAGATCCGGCGCATCCGCGTTACATTCAGACCGTTTGGGGTCTGGGCTACGTTTTCGTGCCGGACGGTTCTAAAGCATGAGGCGATTGCGCTTCTCGCCACGAAGTTCATTTGCCCGCACGTTATTGCTCATCGTCACCTTGCTGTTCGTCAGCCTGGTGACGACTTATCTGGTGGTGCTGAACTTCGCGATTTTGCCGAGCCTCCAGCAGTTTAATAAAGTCCTCGCGTACGAAGTGCGTATGTTGATGACCGACAAACTGCAACTGGAGGACGGCACGCAGCTGGTTGTGCCTCCCGCTTTCCGTCGGGAGATCTACCGTGAGCTGGGGATCTCTCTCTATTCCAACGAAGCTGCCGAAGAGGCCGGGCTGCGTTGGGCGCAACACTATGAATTCTTAAGCCATCAGATGGCGCAGCAGCTGGGCGGTCCGACGGAAGTTCGCGTCGAGGTTAACAAAAGCTCGCCTGTCGTCTGGCTGAAAACCTGGCTGTCGCCCAATATCTGGGTACGTGTGCCGCTGACCGAAATTCATCAGGGCGATTTTTCTCCGCTGTTCCGCTATACGCTGGCGATTATGCTGTTGGCGATAGGTGGGGCATGGCTGTTTATTCGTATCCAGAATCGACCCCTTGTTGATCTCGAACACGCTGCTTTGCAGGTGGGTAAGGGGATTATTCCGCCGCCACTGCGTGAATATGGCGCTTCGGAGGTGCGTTCGGTTACCCGAGCCTTCAACCATATGGCGGCTGGTGTTAAGCAACTGGCGGATGACCGCACGCTGCTGATGGCAGGGGTAAGTCATGACCTGCGCACGCCACTGACGCGTATTCGCCTGGCGACCGAGATGATGAGCGAGCAGGATGGCTACCTGGCGGAATCGATCAACAAAGATATCGAAGAGTGCAACGCCATCATTGAGCAGTTTATCGACTACCTGCGTACTGGTCAGGAGATGCCGATGGAACTGGCGGATCTTAATGCGGTGCTTGGTGAGGTGATTGCCGCGGAAAGTGGCTATGAGCGTGAAATTGATACCGCGCTTTATCCTGGCTGCATAGAAGTGAAAATGCATCCACTGTCAATCAAACGTGCGGTGGCGAATATGGTGGTGAACGCTGCCCGCTATGGCAATGGTTGGATCAAAGTCAGCAGTGGCACCGAGCCAAATCGCGCCTGGTTCCAGGTGGAAGACGACGGTCCGGGTATCGAGCCTGAACAGCGTAAGCATCTGTTCCAGCCTTTTGTCCGCGGCGACAGTGCGCGCACCATTAGCGGCACGGGACTAGGCCTGGCGATTGTGCAGCGTATCGTGGATAACCATAACGGGATGCTGGAGCTTGGCACCAGCGAGCGGGGCGGGCTTTCTATTCGCGCCTGGCTGCCATTACCGGTAACGCGGGCGCAGGGCACGACAAAAGAAGGGTAAATAAACGGGAGGCGAAAGTACCTCCCGTTTTTAGATTGTTTTCAATTGATTGATAATGAAAGGATTCGCTTGCAAAAGCAGGAGCAATTTTCGAGGTGCTCCGGTAGGTTGACGGCGTTTGGTTTCCCAGCTTTTTACCAGGTCATAACTTACCCCTACGGCGACAGCAAAATCTTGCTGGCGTAAGCCAGTTGCTTCACGGATCGCTTTTACATCGATTTCGCTAAAAGTATGGACGTGCTCTGGTTCAGGCGTTTTTTCACCCTTTTCGATGCGTACCATTTCTTCTGCGCTGGCAAGAAGATCAGCAAATAATTCATCTTTCATCTGTTTTCAATGTCTCCGTTGGCATTTCGGCCATGGTGGAATTTGTGGAGCTTCAACATTAAAGCAGCTTCTCGGACAATAGTTTCAATGCCTTTCTTTGTTCTTCTGTTAAATCATCCTGTTCATTTTTAGGATAAATCAACGCCAGATAAATTCGGCCATTGCGTGTCACGTTGTAATAAATTATCCGAATGCCACCCCGTTTCCCCATTCCAGAACGGTTCCAGCGAATTTTTCTGAAACTGCCTGTGCCCGCGATAATGTCACCGGCAGATGGATCTTGAATGAGTAGTTCCTGAAAAGCCCGGAACTCATCATCAGGCAACAATAACTGGCGGCGTTTGCTAAATCCTTGTAGTTCAATAAACGTGAACATAATGCATCCTGCGGTCTATTGATAATTATAAGTGTACCATGTACATATTGGTAGCTAATTAGATATAAAAAAACCCCTTATCCGTTTGGATAAGGGGCCAGTGAGATATCTGCTGATTACAGCTTCGGACCAGCCGCTACCAGCGCGGCACCCGCTGGGGTGTCGGTGTATTTATCGAAGTTGTCGATAAACAGTTTCGCCAGCGTTTCAGCTTTTTCCTGCCACTGTTCCGGGGAAGCGTAGGTATTACGCGGATCGAGGATCTTCGTGTCTACGCCCGGCAGTTCGGTCGGGATCGCCAGGTTAAACATCGGCAGAGTGAAGGTTTCTGCGTTATCCAGCGAACCGTTGAGGATGGCGTCGATAATGGCGCGGGTATCTTTAATGGAGATACGTTTGCCAGTGCCGTTCCAGCCAGTGTTAACCAGATATGCCTGCGCGCCCGCTGCCTGCATACGTTTTACCAGCACTTCTGCGTACTGAGTTGGGTGCAGCGACAGGAATGCCGCGCCGAAGCAGGCAGAGAAGGTTGGTGTCGGTTCGGTGATGCCACGCTCTGTACCAGCCAGTTTGGCGGTGAAGCCTGAGAGGAAGTGGTACTGAGTTTGATCGGCAGTCAGGCGAGAAACCGGCGGCAGTACGCCAAAAGCATCTGCGGTCAGGAAGATAACTTTAGTCGCGTGGCCCGCTTTGGAAACTGGCTTAACGATGTTATCGATGTGATAGATCGGATAAGAAACGCGGGTGTTCTCGGTTTTTGAACCATCATCAAAGTCGATGGTGCCATCTTCACGTACAGTGACGTTTTCCAGCAGTGCATCGCGACGGATAGCGCCATAGATTTCTGGCTCTGCTTCTTTCGACAGTTTAATGGTTTTCGCGTAGCAGCCGCCTTCGAAGTTAAACACACCGTCATCGTCCCAGCCGTGCTCGTCATCGCCAATCAGGCGACGTTTCGGGTCGGTGGAAAGGGTGGTTTTACCGGTGCCGGAAAGGCCGAAGAACACCGCAACATCGCCTTTCTCGCCAACGTTGGCGGAGCAGTGCATAGAAGCGATACCTTTCAGCGGCAGCAGGTAGTTCATCATTGAGAACATCCCTTTCTTCATTTCGCCGCCGTACCAGGTGCCACCAATCAGCTGCATGCGCTCGGTGAGGTTAAACGCCACGAAGTTTTCAGAGTTCAGACCCTGTTCTTTCCACTGCGGGTTGGTGCACTTCGCGCCGTTCATGACGATAAAGTCAGGTTTGAAACCTTCCAGCTCTTCATCACTCGGGCGAATAAACATGTTCTTGACGAAATGCGCTTGCCAGGCCACTTCGGTGATGAAACGTACGGAAAGGCGAGTATCCGGGTTAGCGCCACAGAAAGCATCAACCACGAACAGGCGTTTGCCGGAAAGCTGTTTGGTCACCAGGCCTTTCAGATGTTGCCAGGTTTCCGGAGAGAGAGGTTTGTTGTCGTTCTTACCTTTGCCTTTGTCTGCCCACCAGAAGGTATCGCGAGTCGTATCGTCACGGACGATATACTTATCTTTTGGTGAACGCCCGGTGAAGATCCCGGTATCCACGGCAACGGCACCCAGATTAGTTAACACCCCGCGCTCATAACCTGTCAGGCTCGGATCGAGCTCTTCCTGATACAGCAGGTCGTAGCTTGGGTTGTAAACGATATCATGTACGTCACTGATACCATAAGCCTCGAGTTCTTGCGGGGTCAAACCATTGTTAACGCGCATTTCACTGCTCCTTAGCCAATATGTATTGCCTGAATAGTAAAGTCTTTTTGGGGGTGTTAACCGCGACAAGGCTCATAGATTTACGCATCTGGAGAAATTCATATTTGACAAAAAACTCCGTGATTCCTGTCACGAAACGGTTGCTATTATCGCAGAAATAGCATTCCAGGTGTGGAAAATGTTCCTAAAAGGTTAAATGTTAGTTTAATTGGCCATTATAATGTGAGTTAAATCTCATTCTTGATTGAAATTTATGTAAAATCAATCAGTAAAGTATCGATTCACCACCGCAAAATTTTTTGTAAATTTTTCTTAAAATAAATATTAGTACTGCCTGAATGCAATAATTAACCTTCCTTTTGATTCCGGATCACGAACATGGATAACGTTGAAATTTCACCTGCAACACGGTGGGGAATGGTCGCCACTGGATTAATCCAGGGGCTGGTTTGCTATTTTCTGATAACCTGGCTGGCTGTGGACAATAACAACTGGATTGTTTACGGCATTCCTGCGACCGTGGCGCTTTCATCCGTTTTGTTATTCACCGTGGAATCCTTCAAACAGAAGCGTTTGTGGGGGTGGCTGGCGCTGGTATTTATTACCACCCTGGCGATGAGCGGCTGGCTGAAGTGGCAAATTGATGGCATGAGTCCCTGGCGAGCGGACCAGGAACTCTGGGAATTTGGTTGTTATCTGCTGTTAATGGCGATGTTGTTATTGCCCTGGATACAACTGAATTTGCACGACAGAAAAGAGCGAACGAACTATAGCTTTTTTTACCAGTCAGCGTGGCATAACGCTCTAATATTGATGGTGATTTTGATCACTAATGGTCTGACATGGCTGGTACTTTTACTGTGGAGTGAGTTATTTAAACTTGTTGGCATCACGTTTTTCAGTACCCTCTTTTTTTCAACCGACTGGTTTATTTATCTTACGCTGGGCCTGGTTACCGCTCTGGCAGTCATTCTTGCGCGGACTCAATCGCGGTTAATCGCCTCTATTCAAAAGCTCTTCACGTTAATCGCTACAGGTTTGCTACCACTGGTTTCACTGCTGACGCTGCTGTTTATTATCACTTTGCCCTTTGCTGGTTTGAATACGATTTCCCGCCACATCTCCGCCGCTGGGCTGCTTTTAACTCTGGCCTTTTTGCAGTTGCTCTTAATGGCCATTGTCCGCGATCCGCAAAAAGCAACGCTTCCCTGGACTGGCCCGTTGCGTTGCCTGATAAAAACGTCTCTGCTGGTGGCGCCGCTCTATGTGCTGATCGCCGCCTGGGCTATATGGATGCGGGTCGCTCAATACGGCTGGACTGCCGAACGCTTGCACGGCGCACTGGCAGTGGTGGTGTTACTGGTCTGGTCGCTGGGGTATTTCGTCAGTATTGCCTGGCGTAAAGGGCAAAATCCCCTTGTTCTTCAGGGCAAAGTGAACCTTACGGTTTCGTTATTGGTGCTGGTGATACTGGTGCTTCTTAATTCACCGGTGCTGGACAGTATGCGCATTAGCGTGAACAGCCATATGGCGCGTTATCAGAGTGGCAAGAACACGCCAGACCAGGTAAGTATCTACATGCTCGAACATAGCGGTCGCTATGGGCGTGCAGCGCTTGAGTCGCTGAAAAGCGATGTCGAGTATATGAAAGACCCGAAACGCAGGCGGGGTCTGCTGATGGCGTTTGATGGAGTGCAACGTCTTCAGCAGCAGATATCGGAAAAAGCATTAGCTGATAATGTATTTATTGCCCCAGGTTCTGGCAAACCTGATACGACATTCTGGTCGGTAGTGATGAAAAATCGCTATAACGCAATGATATGTATTGAAAAAGATGCCTGCGTGCTGGTAGAGCAAGATCTGAATAGTGATGGTAGGGCTGAGCGGATCCTGTTTGCCTTTAATGATGAAAGAGTCATTGTCTATGGTGTTGATCCTGCCGGGAAAGAATGGAAAGAGATTACGATGAGTTCACTTCCGCGTGTAATAACGAAAGAGAAATTACTCACAGCGGCGAAGGATGGAAAACTGGGGACAAAGCCTAAAGTGTGGCGCGATCTTACGGTGGATGGTGAAACGCTGGATTTGAATCTGAATGAGTGACAGCGCGTTTGGATGTGGCGCCTTATCTTGCCTGCGATAAATTGCATTTAATCCGTAGGCCAGATAAGTGCAGCGCATCAGGCAACTTAGTCATGATGTCCGGCAGAGTCATCTCTGCCGGACATGGGATTAATGAACCTGCGGATCTGCCGGAGACGCATTGTTGCGGATCTCGGCAATATCCATTGCATTGAACAGATAGTGGTTACCACAGTAATCACAATGCATGTCAATTTCGCCTTCTTCCGCGAGGATGCTATCAACTTCTTCATCCGGCAGCGTTTTCAGCGCGCCTGCGCAACGTTCACGCGAGCAGGTGCATTTGAATTCAACATCCTGCGGATCGTAAACCGTCACCTCTTCTTCGTGGTATAAGCGCCACAAAACTTCGTTTGCCGGTAACGTCAGCAGCTCTTCAGTTTTGATGGTTTCGGTCAGCGTCGCCAGGTGGTCGAAGTCGTCTTGCTGGGCATTTTGCGCAGGCATTACCTGCAACAACATACCGCCCGCAGCCGGTTTGCCGTCTACGTCACCGGTGCGAATAAACAGGCGCGTCGGCAGCTGTTCAGAACGCATAAAGTAATCTTCCAGGCAAGCCGCCAGGGTATCACCTTCCAGACCAACCACGCCCTGATAGCGTTCGCCTTCGCTCGGGGTAATGGTGATCACCACGTAACCATTGCCGACCAGCGTTTTCAGGTCGGCATTTTCTGGAATTTCGCCCTGCACGCGCGCCACACCACGCATCTGCTGTTTGTTGTTACCGTTAATAACCGCCAGATTCATCGGACCGTCGCCTTGCAGCTGTACGGTGATATCACCATCAAACTTCAGCGTAGCGGTCAACAGGCTGGTCGCGACCAGCAGTTCTGCCAGCACGTTTTTCACCGGCTGCGGATAATCGTGATTCTCAAGGATCTGTTGCAGGGTTTCCGAAACGGTTACCAGTTCGCCGCGAACGGCAAAGTTTTCAAACAGATAGCGATGTAATTGGTCATGTTGCGGCATAATCATCTCTCTTGCAGGTGACAGTTATTCACTGTCGCCGTGTTTAAATCGTAACAGGTCACGGCGCTCTTTTTTGTCCGGGCGCCGGTCCGGGTGCGGCATGGTTAAGGCATTAAGTTTACGTGCCAGTGCCATTTTTTCGCGTTTCTCTACACTTTCCGCAGTCTCTTCATACAACAAGACCGCCTCGCTGGCGGGGCGACGCTGTTCAGTAATCGCCTTTACAATCACCGTTCGTTCGTCATTTCCCTGGCGCAGCGTGAGCGTGGCATTCAGCTCGACGACTTTACTCGGCTTGCTGCGTTGCCCGTTGTAATGCACCTTACCGCCTTCAATCATTTCGCGGGCCAGCGCGCGGGTTTTATAAAAACGGGCGGCCCATAGCCATTTATCCAGTCGAACCTCAACAGCCGGTTTTTCTTTCATGGCGTCTCCTTCACATTAGCGAGGGGATCAGGCGGCGGTAGTCATTCAGTGACGGATGGCGTTCATACTGTTTTTCGGCTATTCCAGAGTCAGGGTTGGTGACGCCGAGACAGTAACGAATACCAAATTGCGCGGCAGCATCGAGAATGGCTTCGCTGTCATCAATAAACAGCGTTCTTTCAGCTTTCAGACCCGTAGCTTCGGCCACCGCATGCCATAACCGCTGATCCTCTTTCGGATAACCAAATGTGTGGGTGGAAAGTAATAAATCAAGGTGTGCGTCCAGACCCGTATGCTCAAGTTTAACGGCCAGGTTATGTGGATGGGCGTTAGTGAGCAAAATTCGCTGCTTGCCGCTGGCTTTCAGCGCTTCGAGAAACGGAATAGTATCTTCACGCAACACAGCACGCGGCCCCATCTCGGTGGTCATCGCACAGATATCCAGACCCAGTTGCTCGCTCCAGTAATCAAGACAGTACCAGTTTAGCGTATGCTGCACGTCGTGATATTGCTGGCGCATATATTCCATTGCTTCCTGTGGCGTAACACCGTTTTTCGCGCCCCATGTTTCAGGCACCAGCTTTTGCCAAAAATAGTTATCGAAGGCGAGGTCGAGCAACGTGCCGTCCATATCCAGCAGAACGGTGTCTACGTTCTGCCAAGCAATGTTGATATGCATGGGGGAAATCTCCAGAGTGAAGCAATTTGCGCGACAGGGTAGCATAACCTGCCGCGCAAACGTGTTATTCGATGAGGCTTTCTGAAGACGTGAGCAGCGTCGGATTCAGGCAGCTTTCGTAATATTCCTTAATCTCCATCATGCGGGTGCGATGACGCTGGTAACGACGCCAGGCCTGCACGCCATTATAGATGGCACAGCCGAACATCGTCAGTAGCAGTAATGTGGTGCCGAGATAGCGCCACAGGCCAGAACGGTCCGGAATAGGGTGCAAGCTGATATGCTGCGTGCCGTTGGCATCGGTGAAAATATTGGTGACGATCCCCTCGGCGTTAAACGGTGTATGCATCAACATTTGCGCCAGCTTCTGGAAAGCGTTCCATTGTTCTTGCGCCGGGTAGTCATAAAGTGAGGCTGCTGGCCACGGTTGATCGACAAAATCGCTGCCTTCGTCGCTGACAATCAGGAAGCCGCCAGGCGCTGGGCTATTCAGTGATTGTGCCGCTCGCGCCGTTTCATGAGTGATAAACGGTGCGGTGGAAGTCGCCACCAGATTATCCAGCGATTCTGCGCTCACCGGGCGGAGTAATACATTCACACCATCAAGTTTTCCTGCGTTGGCGCGTTTCACCAGTGCGTCCCAGTCCTTACTGTTGCCAAGATTCACCAGGGCGTTTTTTAAGCGCACACAATCATCTTTGGCTGCACAGAGATCTGCTGTCTTCAGTACGATGTCGCCAAAGTCATCAAGCAAAACCATGCCGGATTTCTGAATCGCAGAACGTAATGAGGCACTGACGCGTGATTCATCTTCTGGTTTAGGGTGCAGTTGACGGTTTACTGCTTCGGTCAGTGCCGTAGCTTTGTTAACCAGTTCCGATTCCGGTAATGGCAATGAACGGGCGTCATTCCAGATGATTTGCGAGCAGTCAAACGGCAAAAACGGTGAATTGGTTTTCGCGCTCCAGGTGCCGGAAGTGCGGATATTACACATGCCTGTACCACTTAGACGTAAGGTATCGCCTACGCGTACGCCAGCGTCCGCAAGTTGTTTAACACTGGTGGCCTCAATAGTCTGCGCGCCTTTCATCCACGAGAGAGTGAATTTCAGCGGCATATCCAGTGGGATCCAGAACAGCAGCATAAACAAGACTATCAGCGAACCGGCTGCGATAACCGTGCTGCGTAGCCAGTGCTGCAACGGGAAGTTTTTTACTTCGTCATGCAGCGAAAGATAGCGCCCCTGGCGCACGACGTGACGGTCGAGGTAGATATCGATATCGGTTTGTTGTCCGAGATCCTGGGCAATGTAAGGTTGCCAGTGCGCGGGGTAGACCAGATCGATAATACCAAGCGAAATATTGTTAATCTGTTCCTGAGAGTTTTCACCAAACAGCCCCCAGCGACGCGGTGTCCCGCGCAGGCAGTGGATTTCCCTTAGGGAGGATTTGGCAGGTGGCGCATATAATCCCCACAGGCCCGCACCCAGCAGCAGCAGCGCGCCGCCAACCAACCACGGGACAAATACATCCGGGGTCACCAGGCAGAAATAGAACATCAGGAATGAGGCGACAATCAGCAGCGCTTCCCGCAATCCTCGTGGGCGGCTAAGTGCATACTCTTCGTGCGTTTCCTGGCGAATGTTGAGCAACTCAATTTGTTCGCTCTCTTCACCGCGAATCGATGCCTGCGTTGATGGAATAGGTTGTAACGTGTAACCGCGAGTCTCCTGCATATACTCTTGCAGCGTATGGCCGTTGAGTGAAATGACTAATGGGAGTGAGTCGGTATAAATCAGTTCAACGGTGTTTTCGTCGTTGATGTACTGCTCCCAGAAAGGCGGCAGGTGGACTTCTACCGAGTCAAGGTAGTAGCGCCATTTATTGGGATCGTCGGTAGAGATGCCATAACGTGTGATAGCGTGCGTCAGCATCATCACATTATTGCTTTCGGCGTTCAGCGTCAGAGAGACAGGCGCTGTGCTGGCACCCGTCGGACCGGGAACCTGCAAAATCTGCGTCAGGCTTTCGAGATAATTTTCAACGGCGCTACGTTCTTCAGAAGTGAGTTTGCGCGTTTGCGCATCAGCGAAGGCGTTAGCCCAGGGCAATTGTCGCCGCCTGGTGCGGGTTTTTATCAGCCATCCCGCAAGTAGTGAGCAGGCCAGCAAAGCAGCTAAAAAAATCACAATGGTGCTCATGCTTTCCCCATCTTACTTAATTTGTCAGGCGTGATTATTCGCACCCTGGACACAATATAGGATTCTGCGGTTGGCTATCGGCAAGCGTGGAGTTGAACTTGAGCATCATTAAGCGCATCCCAGTAACCGCTGATCATAGCAAACCCTCTGAGGGCGGAATATCAGCAAATTCCTGGAGTTATTTCAACCTATTGACTTTTAATTTGATTTGAGAACGATTATTTATCAGGTTGCATAAATGTAAATAACATGCAATTCACATTGCCGAAACGGTGTCCGATATCGCACAATAAATACTGATTTCACTGCAAAGATTCCACAATGAGAAAATCATTACAAAAACCCACCATTCTGAATGTTGAAACTGTAGCCCGTTCCCGACTGTTTACCGTCGAAAGCGTGGATCTGGAGTTCAGCAATGGCGTGCGGCGTGTTTATGAACGAATGCGTCCAACCAACAGGGAAGCGGTGATGATTGTGCCTATTGTGGACGACCATCTGATCCTGATTCGTGAGTACGCGGTGGGAACTGAATCCTACGAGTTAGGGTTTTCGAAAGGGCTGATTGATCCCGGTGAAAGCGTCTACGAAGCAGCTAACCGCGAGCTAAAAGAAGAAGTGGGATTTGGTGCGAACGATCTGACTTTTTTGAAGAAACTCAGCATGGCGCCGTCTTACTTTTCCAGCAAAATGAATATTGTGGTGGCGCAAGATCTCTACCCGGAATCGCTGGAAGGCGATGAGCCAGAGCCGCTACCGCAGGTTCGCTGGCCGCTGGCGCATATGATGGATTTGCTCGAAGATCCTGACTTCAATGAAGCGCGCAATGTCAGCGCGCTGTTCCTGGTACGTGAGTGGTTGAAGGGGCAGGGGCGGTTGTAAATACGTAGATCTTGCCTGATGCGTCATACATATCAGGCCTACGGGATTCCTGCAATGTATTGAGTTTTCAAGATTTTGCATGCCGGCTAAGGCGTTCATGCCGCATCCGGCATGAACAACGCGCACTTTGCCAGCAAACTGAAAAGGCGCCGAAGCGCCTTTTTAATCAGAACAATTCCTGTGCCTCACCATTATCGATAATGGTCGTTCCCACCTCGCGCACCGCCTGCTGTGTAGGCTGTGTACCTTCAATGAAGTACTCTTCGCGGCTGTTGCCGCCGCTGGCCAGTTGCCCAGTGCTGCGATCGATATTCACCGTCACAATACCCGGCGGCGGCGTCAGCGGTTGTTCCGGTACGCCTTCCAGAACGGCTTTCATATAGGCGTCCCATGCAGGCTGCGCGCTTTTAGCACCACCTTCATAACCAGAGATCTGATCTTTAATTGCCCCGGAAGCCGTGGTATGACCGAGATTACGACGGTGGTCGTCAAAGCCAATCCATACTGAGGTTACTACGCCTGGTCCGTAACCCGAGAACCATGCATCCTTCGAGCTGTTGGTGGTCCCGGTTTTCCCGCCGATATCATGACGTTGCAAATCACGACCTGCGCGCCAGCCAGTACCTTGCCAGCCTGGTTCACCAAAGATATTGGTGTTCAGTGCGCTCTTAATCAGGAATGCCAGCGGAGTGCTGATAACGTGCGGTGCATACTCCTGCGCGCCGGTCTTCGCGACTAATGTCTGATTAGCTTGCTCCAGTTGCGGCATCGGCACCGAAACATTTTGCTGCTCGCGGGAGATAGCCACGTCTTCAACGTCGTTATTTTCCAGCACGTTCGATTTTTGCGTATCGCCATAAATCACCGGGATATCGCATTCCGGGCAAGCTACTTTCGGTTTCGCTTCGAAAATCACGCCGCCCTGGTCGTTTTCAATTTTGCTGATAAACCACGGATCCACCAGGAAGCCACCATTCGCCATTACTGCATAGCCGCGCGCCACCTGCAGCGGCGTGAAGGACGCGGAACCCAGCGCCAGCGATTCGGTATGAACAATGTTTTGCGCCGGGAAGCCGAAGCGTTGCAGATACTCTGCAGCGTAGTCGACGCCCATAGCCCGCATTGCACGCACCATCACTACGTTCTTCGACTGACCCAGTCCCTGACGTAAACGGATTGGACCGGCATATTGCGGTGGTGAGTTTTTCGGCTCCCAGTCAGAACCAGCACCGGCGTCCCAGCGGGAAATCGGCACATCGTTCAGCATACTTGCCAGCGTCAGACCTTTATCCATTGCTGCGGTGTAGAGGAACGGTTTGATATTCGACCCCACCTGACGCAGCGCCTGAGTTGCGCGGTTAAACTTGCTCTGGTTGAAGTCAAAGCCACCAACCAGCGCCATGACGGCACCGTTTTGCGGATTGATCGACACAAGCGCCGAGTTCACCTCTGGCACCTGCGCCAGCCACCAGGCATCGCCAACCTGGCGAACCCAGATTTGCTGACCCGTTTGCACCACATCAGTCACTTTACGCGGCGTTGGTCCCTGTTGAGTGTCTGAACGGTAAGGACGCGCCCAGCGAACGCCTTCCATACGCAACGTTACGGACGTTCCGTCAGCCAGCATCGCTGTCGCTTCCTGCGGATTGGTGCTGGTAACTGCGGCAGGCAGCAGCGGACCGTAAGTCGGCAACGCTTTCAGAGTATTGGTTATCTTTTTGGTGTCCCACGCCGTCTCACCCACTTTCCACAGCACATTAGCCGGGCCGCGATAACCGTGACGCATGTCGTAGTCCAGCACGTTGTTACGCACCGCTTGCTGCGCGGCCTGCTGAACTTTGCGGGTAATGGTGGTGTAAATGCGATAACCGTCTTCATAAGCGCTTTCGCCGTAACGGCTATACATCTCCTGACGCACCATTTCGGTGAGATACGGCGCCGAGAAGGCAATTTCCGGCGCGTGATAATTGGCGTTAATCGGCTCACTACGCGTCTGATCATATTGCTGCTGGGTGATATACCCTTCGCTCAACATACGCGACAGCACAACGTTACGCCGCGCGACGGCGCGATCCATTGAGTAGAGCGGGTTGAAAGTGGATGGGGCTTTTGGCAGCCCGGCAATCACCGCCATTTCGTTCAGCGTCAGTTGGTCGACCGTTTTACCGAAATAGACTTGTGCCGCAGCACCGACACCATAGGCGCGGTAACCGAGGTAAATCTTGTTCAGATAAAGCTCGAGGATCTCGTCTTTAGTCAGCAACTGTTCAATACGAATCGCGAGGAAGACTTCCTTAATCTTACGCATCAGCGTGCGTTCCGGACTGAGGAAGAAGTTTCTCGCCAGTTGCTGGGTAATGGTACTCGCCCCTTGTGACGCGTGACCAGAGAACAACGCCACACTTGCCGCACGGAAGATCCCCACCGGGTCAACGCCGTGATGCTCATAAAAGCGGCTGTCCTCCGTCGCGATAAAGGCTTTCACCATTTCCGGCGGGATTTGATCCAACGTAACCGGAATACGACGTTTTTCACCATATTGCGCAATTAGCTCGCCATCGGCGCTGTAAATCTGCATCGGAATTTGCAGGCGAACATCTTTTAATGTCGCCACATCCGGCAGTTGTGGCTCGATGTAGCGGTAGAGGCCATAAATCGAGCCTGCTCCCAGCAGAATGCAACAGACTGCAAGGATCAATAAATACTTTACGAACTTCACTGGAAATTTCCGATTTGGTTTCATTTGGGCAGTTTATAAACAAACGCGCGGTAGTATAAAGGCAAGCCAGACGCATTGATATACCCGTCAGAGTGACGGGTGATAAGGAGATCATCACAATGGCATTTAAGAACTGGCAAATTGGTTTGCATTTACAACAGCAAGAAGCGGTGGCGGTTGCTATCGTGCGTGGTGCAAAAGAATGTTTTTTGCAACGTTGGTGGCGTTTGCCGCTGGCGACAGACATTATCAAAGATGGACGCATTCTCGATACAGAGCGGCTGGCAAAAACGTTGTTACCGTGGAGTCGTGAACTGCCGCATCGACATCACATTATGCTGGCATTTCCTGCTGGTCGAACGTTACAGAGGGCATTTCCACGCCCGGCGATGTCTCTCGGTGAGCGAGAGCAAACGGCATGGCTAGCAGGCACAATGGCACGCGAGCTGGATATGGAACCGGACTCCCTGCGCTTCGATTATAGCGAAGATTCACTAAGCCCGGCCTATAACGTGACCGCCGCGCAAAGCAAAGAGTTGGCAACGTTACTTACCCTGGCAGAAAGATTGCGTGTTCACGTTAGCGCAATTACCCCAGATGCCTGCGCTTTACAACGGTTTCTGCCTTTTTTACCCCCTCACAAGCAATGTCTGGCCTGGTGTGACCACGAGCAGTGGTTGTGGGCGACGCGTTATAACTGGGGGCGCAAGCTGGTGGTGGGGATGACAAGCGCGAATGACCTTGCAGCGATGTTATCCGTGGATCCCGACAGTATCGCAATATGCGGCGAAGGCGGATTTGACCCCTGGGAGGCGGTTTCTGTTCGTCAGCCGCCGCTACCGCCACCAGGTGGAGACTTCGCCATTGCGCTGGGACTGGCGCTTGGGGAGAGTCGCTAATGAACCCACCAATCAATTTTTTGCCCTGGCGACAGCAACGCCGTGCGGCCTTTTTTCGCTTCTGGTTGCAGATGTTTGTTGCCCCTCTGCTGCTGACCGTAGGGATAACGCTAATGCAGCGTCTGGCATATAACGCCGAAGCACGCGTAGACGCCATTTTGCTCGAGGGAGAACAACAACTCGCCCGTAGCTTACAGGTCACTAAGCCACGTTTGTTGGAACGCCAACAGTTACGCGAACAGCATTTGCGACGTCAGCGTCAGCGACAATTTACCCGCGACTGGCAACCAGCGCTGGAAGCGCTGGCGACGCTTTTACCAGAAAAAGCCTGGCTGACCACGCTGAGCTGGCAGCAGGGAACGCTGGAAGTCAAAGGACTTACGTCGAACATCACAGCACTAAATGTGTTGGAGAAGTCACTCCGTGAGGATGCCTCTTTTCAGCTCAACCAGCGAGGGGCCACGCAGCAGGATGCACAAGGGCGCTGGCAATTTGCGTATCAGTTAACAAGGAAGGTTAGCGATGAACTCGCTCTTTGACTGGTGGTTTGCCACATCTCCTCGTACCCGTCAGTTTGGCTGGGCAGTCTGGTTGCTGGTGTTATTCACAATCATCGTTCTTTCATTGGCCCATCAGGAAGAGAGCGACGCATTAATTCGACTGCGGGCAAGTAATCACCAGCAGTGGGCTGCACTGCATCGCCTGGTAGACACCACACCCATCCGCGAAGAAAAGACGTTGTCCTTTTCGCCGCTGGATTTTCAGTTGCCTGGCGCGCAACTGGTTTACTGGCATCCGTCCGCCCAGGGAGGGGAGTTGGCGTTGAAAACGCTCTGGGAAGCGGTGCCGTCGGCATTTACACGACTGGCAGAGCGCAACGTCAGCGTAAGTCGTTTTTCGTTAAGCGTGGAAGGTGATGAACTCTTGTTCACGCTCCAACTGGAGGGGGCGAATGATGGCTAAACGTTGGCTGCTGGCTGGTGTTGCATTATGGCTATTAACCGGCATGCGCGACCCGTTTAAACCACCGGAAGATCTATGCCGGATTAGCGAACTTACCCAGTGGCGCTATCAGGGGATGGTAGGAAGAGGCGAGCGCGTTATTGGCGTAATAAAAGATGGGCAAAAGAAATGGCGACGGGTGCAGCAAAACGATGTGCTGGAAAACGGCTGGACGATCTTACAGCTGACGCCAGACACACTAACGCTGGGAACCGGGACAAACTGCGAACCGCCACAGTGGTTGTGGCAACGGCAAGGAGATACAAATGAAGCAATGGATAGCCGCACTACTGTTGATGATGATGCCCATCGTGCAGGCGGCAAAGCCGCAAAAAGTCACGCTGATGGTGGATGACGTTCCGGTTGCTCAGGTTTTGCAGGCGCTGGCCGAACAGGAGAAGTTGAACCTGGTGGTGTCGCCAGACGTCAGCGGTACGGTATCGCTACATTTAACGGATGTTCCCTGGAAGCAGGCGCTACAAACCGTAGTGAAAAGCGCCGGGCTGATAACGCGTCAGGAAGGCAATATTCTTTCAGTGCATTCCGTTGCCTGGCAAAATGAAAATATCGCCCGCCAGGAGGCAGAGAAAGCACGGGCGCAGGCAAACCTGCCGCTGGAAAATCGCAGCATTACCCTGCAATACGCCGATGCCGGAGAGTTGGCGAAAGCGGGGGAGAAGCTACTTAGCGCCAAAGGCAGCATGACCGTTGATAAACGTACCAATCGCCTTTTGTTGCGCGATAACCAGGCGGCGTTAACTGCACTGGAACAGTGGGTCATGCAAATGGATTTGCCGGTAGGCCAGGTTGAACTGTCGGCACACATTGTCACCATTAATGAAAAAAGTCTGCGCGAGTTAGGCGTGAAATGGACGCTGGCCGATGCGCAACAAGCTGGCGGCGTTGGGCAAGTGACTACGCTCGGTAGCGATCTCGCGGTGGCGACGGCGACGACGCATATCGGTTTTAACATTGGGCGGATCAACGGACGTTTGCTGGATCTGGAGCTTTCCGCACTAGAACAGAAACAGCAACTGGATATCATCGCCAGTCCACGTTTACTGGCTTCGCATCTCCAGCCTGCCAGCATTAAACAGGGAAGCGAAATTCCGTATCAGGTTTCCAGTGGTGAAAGTGGTGCAACATCGGTGGAGTTTAAAGAGGCGGTACTGGGAATGGAGGTCACGCCCACGGTGTTACAAAAAGGTCGCATCCGGCTGAAATTACACATCAGCCAGAACGTTCCGGGGCAGGTCCTTCAACAAGCCGATGGCGAAGTGCTGGCAATTGACAAGCAGGAGATCGAAACGCAAGTCGAGGTCAAAAGCGGAGAAACGTTGGCGTTGGGCGGCATTTTTACCCGTAAAAATAAATCGGGTCAGGATAGCGTACCGCTGTTGGGTGACATTCCCTGGTTCGGGCAATTATTTCGTCATGACGGAAAAGAAGATGAACGACGTGAGTTAGTGGTGTTTATCACGCCACGACTGGTTTCCAGTGAGTAAACCGCCGCAAAAGCGGTGATGTTTTTACGTTGAACGTGTTTCATCTATTTGACGCGCGCAGGTATTTAGCATACAAGGAGTACCGATTTGAGAGTTGGTGCTCTTAGCTGCCTGCGTTTTATGATGATGATTTATCATTCAGGCGGTATTTTGCTGTCTTTTTTACGCTAATCTTACCCGGTGATTTATCGCCAAAGCGGTGATAGCAAGGCAGCATGCCTGCAGCGACCAGATATGCAGAGGGATGGGCGATTTATTCAGTTGCCAAACCTGCTGGAGTATTGAGATAATTTTCAGTCTGACTCTCGCAATATCTTATGAGGTTTCAGTCCATGTCCTGCTGCGCTCTCTGAGCGAAGCGGGTTTATCATTAACGAATAGTCTTAGTAGTACCGAAAAAATGGCAGAGAAACGCAATATCTTTCTGGTTGGGCCTATGGGTGCCGGAAAAAGCACTATTGGGCGCCAGTTAGCTCAACAACTCAATATGGAATTTTACGATTCCGATCAAGAGATTGAGAAACGAACCGGAGCTGATGTGGGCTGGGTTTTCGATTTAGAAGGCGAAGAAGGCTTCCGCGATCGCGAAGAAAAGGTCATCAATGAATTGACCGAGAAGCAGGGTATTGTGCTGGCTACTGGCGGCGGCTCTGTGAAATCCCGCGAAACGCGTAACCGTCTTTCCGCTCGTGGCGTTGTCGTTTATCTTGAAACGACCATCGAAAAGCAACTTGCACGCACGCAGCGTGATAAAAAACGCCCGTTGCTGCACGTTGAAACACCGCCACGTGAAGTTCTGGAAGCGTTGGCCAATGAACGCAATCCGCTGTATGAAGAGATTGCCGACGTGACCATTCGTACTGATGACCAAAGCGCTAAAGTGGTCGCAAACCAGATTATTAACATGCTGGAAAGCAACTAATTCTGGCTTTAAATACACTCGTCTGCGGGTACAGTAATTAAGGTGGATGTCGCGTTATGGAGAGGATAGTCGTCACTCTCGGGGAACGTAGTTACCCAGTTACCATCGCATCTGGTTTGTTTAACGAACCAGCTTCATTCTTACCGCTGAAATCGGGCGAGCAGGTGATGTTGGTCACCAACGAAACCCTGGCTCCTCTGTATCTCGATAAGGTCCGCGGCGTACTTGAACAGGCGGGTGTTAACGTCGATAGCGTTATCCTCCCTGACGGCGAGCAGTATAAAAGCCTGGCAGTACTCGACACCGTCTTTACAGCGTTGTTGCAAAAGACGCATGGCCGCGATACTACACTGGTTGCACTTGGCGGCGGCGTGGTGGGCGATCTTACCGGTTTCGCGGCGGCGAGCTATCAGCGCGGCGTTCGCTTCATTCAAGTCCCAACGACGTTATTGTCGCAGGTTGACTCCTCCGTTGGCGGCAAAACCGCGGTAAACCATCCCCTCGGTAAAAACATGATTGGCGCGTTTTACCAACCTGCATCGGTGGTGGTAGATCTCGATTGTCTGAAAACGCTTCCTCAGCGTGAGTTAGCTTCGGGGCTAGCGGAAGTCATCAAATACGGCATTATTCTTGACGGCGAGTTTTTCCACTGGCTGGAAGAGAATCTCGACGCGCTGCTTCGTCTGGATGGCCCTGCAATGGCGTACTGTATTCGCCGCTGCTGTGAGCTGAAAGCAGAAGTTGTCGCCGCCGACGAGCGTGAAGCTGGCTTACGTGCTTTACTCAATCTTGGACATACCTTTGGTCATGCCATTGAAGCTGAAATGGGCTATGGTAATTGGCTACACGGTGAAGCGGTTGCTGCGGGTATGGTAATGGCGGCGCGCACATCGGAACGTCTCGGGCAGTTCAGTTCTGCCGAAACGCAGCGTATTATTACCCTGCTCACGCGGGCTGGGTTACCGGTCAATGGGCCGCGCGAAATGTCCGCGCAGGCATATTTACCGCATATGCTGCGTGACAAGAAAGTTCTTGCGGGAGAAATGCGCTTAATTCTTCCGCTGGCAATTGGTAAGAGCGAAGTTCGCGGCGGTGTTTCGCACGATATCGTTCTTAACGCCATTGCTGATTGTCAGTTAGCGTAACAACAAGAAAGGTCAGGCCGCTTATCCGGCGGTTTATTAGCTTCAGGTTAATTGCAACGTGGTAAGCATTAACCTTTTAGTGGGGTGTTAAATGGATGAATTCAAACCAGAAGACGAGCTGAAACCCGATCCCAGCGATCGTCGTACTGGTCGTTCTCGTCAATCTTCTGAGCGTTCTGAACGTACTGAACGTGGCGAACCGCAGATCAATTTTGATGATATTGAACTTGATGATACGGATGATCGCCGTCCGACCCGCGCGCAAAAAGAGCGCGATGAGGAACCGGAAATCGAACAAGAATATGACGAATCCGAAGATGAAACGGTGGATGAAGAGCGTGTAGAGCGGCGTCCGCGTAAGCGCAAAAAAGCAGCCAGCAAACCTGCTTCTCGTCAGTATATGATGATGGGCGTCGGTATTCTGGTTCTGTTGCTGTTGATCATCGGTATCGGTTCTGCGTTAAAAGCCCCCTCGACCTCTTCCAGCGATCAAACTGCGTCTGGCGAGAAGAGTATTGATCTTGCTGGCAATGCGACCGATCAGGCGAATGGCGTGCAGCCAGCACCGGGAACCACGTCTGCGGAAAATACTCAGCAGGATGTTTCTCTGCCGCCGATTTCTTCTACGCCGACCCAGGGGCAGACCCCGGCGGCAACGGATGGTCAACAGCGTGTTGAAGTACAGGGTGATCTGAACAATGCCCTGACCCAGCCACAAAATCAGCAACAGCTGAACAATGTGGCGGTAAATTCGACATTGCCGACCGAACCCGCAACGGTTGCGCCAGTACGCAATGGCAATGCATCGCGCGACACGGCAAAAACGCAAACCGCTGAACGTCCGACCACCACGCGTCCGCCACGTCAGCAGGCAGTGATTGAACCGAAAAAACCGCAAGCAACTGTGAAAACCGAACCGAAGCCGGTAGCACAGCAACCGAAGCGTACCGAACCAGCAGCGCCAGTGGCGAGCTCGAAGGCACCGGCTGCGACTTCTACGCCAGCGGCAACGCCAGCGCCGAATGCGACTGCCAGCACGGAGCCGGCACAAACGGCATCTCCGGCGCAAACCACGACAACACCAGCTGCTGGGGCGAAGAGCGCGGGTAATGTTGGTTCGTTGAAATCGGCACCGTCAAGCCATTACACTCTGCAGTTGAGCAGTTCCTCTAACTACGACAACCTGAACGGTTGGGCGAAGAAAGAGAACCTGAAAAACTACGTTGTCTATGAAACGACGCGTAATGGTCAGCCGTGGTATGTCCTGGTTTCTGGCGTGTACGCTTCGAAAGAAGAAGCGAAAAAAGCGGTATCTACATTGCCAGCCGATGTCCAGGCCAAAAATCCTTGGGCGAAACCGCTGCGTCAGGTACAGGCCGATCTGAAGTAATCAAGGCTATTTCCCGCAATGGATAACCGTTGCGGGAACTGCCTGAAGCGCTGGATGCTGTCGGAGCTTTCTCCACAGCCGGAGAAGGTGTAATTAGTTAGTCAGCATGAAGAAAAATCGCGCTTTTTTGAAGTGGGCAGGGGGCAAATATCCCTTGCTTGATGATATTAAACGGCATTTGCCTAAGGGCGAATGTCTGGTTGAGCCTTTTGTTGGTGCCGGGTCGGTGTTTCTTAACACCGACTTTTCTCGTTATATCCTTGCTGATATCAACAGCGATCTGATTAGTCTCTACAACATTGTAAAGACGCGTACTGAAGAGTATGTGCAGGCTGCCCGCGAGCTGTTTGTTCCCGAAACAAATTGCGCCGAGGTCTACTATCAGTTCCGCGAAGAGTTCAACAAAAGCCAGGATCCCTTGCGTCGGGCAGTACTGTTTTTATATTTGAACCGCTACGGTTACAACGGTTTGTGCCGTTACAATCTGCGCGGTGAATTTAATGTGCCGTTTGGCCGTTATAAAAAGCCCTATTTCCCGGAAGCTGAGTTGTATCATTTTGCCGAAAAAGCGCAGAATGCCTTTTTCTATTGTGAGTCTTACGCCGACAGCATGGCGCGCGCAGATGATGCATCCGTCGTCTATTGCGATCCGCCTTATGCGCCGCTTTCTGCGACCGCTAACTTCACGGCGTATCACACAAACAGTTTTACGCTTGAACAACAAGCCCATCTGGCGGAGATCGCAGAAGGTCTGGTTGATCGCCATATTCCTGTGCTGATCTCCAATCACGATACGATGTTAACGCGTGAGTGGTATCAGCGCGCAAAATTGCATGTCGTCAAAGTTCGACGCAGTATAAGCAGCAACGGCGGCACACGTAAAAAGGTGGACGAACTGCTGGCTTTGTACAAACCAGGAGTCGTTTCACCCGCGAAAAAATAATTCTCAAGGAGAAGCGGATGAAACAGTATTTGATTGCCCCCTCAATTCTGTCGGCTGATTTTGCCCGCCTGGGTGAAGATACCGCAAAGGCCCTGGCAGCTGGCGCTGATGTCGTGCATTTTGACGTCATGGATAACCACTATGTTCCCAACCTGACAATTGGGCCAATGGTGCTGAAATCCTTGCGTAACTACGGCATTACCGCCCCTATCGACGTGCATCTGATGGTGAAACCCGTCGATCGCATTGTGCCGGATTTCGCTGCTGCTGGCGCCAGTATCATTACCTTTCATCCAGAAGCCTCCGAGCATGTTGACCGCACGCTGCAACTGATTAAAGAAAATGGCTGTAAAGCGGGGCTGGTATTTAACCCGGCGACACCATTGAGCTATCTGGATTATGTGATGGACAAGCTGGATGTGATCCTGCTGATGTCTGTCAACCCTGGTTTCGGCGGTCAGTCTTTCATTCCGCAAACACTGGATAAACTGCGCGAAGTGCGCCGCCGCATCGATGAGTCGGGCTTTGATATCCGTCTGGAAGTGGACGGTGGCGTGAAGGTGAACAACATTGGCGAAATCGCTGCGGCGGGAGCGGATATGTTCGTCGCCGGTTCGGCAATCTTCGACCAGCCAGACTACAAAAAAGTCATTGATGAAATGCGCAGTGAACTGGCAAAGGTAAGTCATGAATAAGTTTGAAGATATTCGCGGCGTCGCTTTTGATCTCGACGGTACGTTGGTGGACAGTGCTCCTGGTCTTGCTGCTGCGGTAGATATGGCGCTGTATGCGCTGGAGTTGCCCGTTGCAGGCGAAGAACGCGTTATTACCTGGATTGGCAACGGCGCAGATGTCTTGATGGAGCGGGCATTGGCCTGGGCGCGTCAGGAACGTGCGACCCTGCGCAAAACAATGGGTAAACCGCCCGTTGATGACGACATTCCGGCAGAAGAACAGGTACGTATTCTGCGTAAACTGTTCGATCGCTACTATGGCGAGGTTGCCGAAGAGGGGACGTTTTTGTTCCCGCACGTTGCCGATACTCTGGGCGCGTTGCAGGCTAAAGGCCTGCCGCTAGGCCTGGTTACCAACAAACCGACGCCGTTCGTCGCGCCGCTGCTCGAAGCCTTAGATATCGCCAAATACTTCAGCGTGGTGATTGGTGGTGATGACGTGCAAAACAAAAAACCGCATCCGGACCCGCTGTTACTGGTGGCTGCGCGGATGGGAATTGCCCCACAACAGATGCTGTTTGTTGGCGACTCACGCAATGATATTCAGGCGGCAAAAGCGGCAGGTTGCCCATCAGTTGGCTTAACCTACGGATATAACTACGGCGAGGCTATCGATCTCAGCCAGCCTGATGTAATTTATCACTCTATAAATGACCTTCTGCCCGTATTAGGGCTTCCGCATAGCGAAAATCAGGAATCGAAAAATGACTAAGCCCATCGTTTTTAGTGGCGCACAGCCCTCAGGTGAATTGACCATTGGTAACTACATGGGTGCGCTGCGTCAGTGGGTAAACATGCAGGATGACTATCATTGCATTTACTGCATCGTTGACCAACATGCCATCACCGTGCGCCAGGATGCGCAAAAGCTGCGTAAAGCGACGCTGGATACGCTGGCTCTGTACCTGGCATGTGGCATCGATCCTGAGAAAAGCACCATTTTTGTTCAGTCCCATGTACCAGAACATGCGCAGCTAGGCTGGGCGTTGAACTGCTATACCTACTTCGGCGAACTGAGCCGCATGACCCAATTCAAAGATAAATCTGCGCGTTATGCCGAGAACATCAACGCTGGTCTGTTTGACTATCCGGTGCTGATGGCGGCGGACATCCTGCTGTATCAAACCAATCTGGTGCCGGTCGGTGAAGATCAGAAACAGCATCTGGAACTGAGCCGCGATATCGCCCAGCGTTTCAACGCGCTGTATGGCGATATTTTTAAAGTACCGGAGCCGTTTATTCCGAAATCTGGCGCGCGCGTAATGTCGCTGCTGGAGCCGACCAAGAAGATGTCCAAGTCTGACGATAACCGCAATAACGTTATTGGCCTGCTGGAAGATCCGAAATCGGTAGTGAAGAAAATCAAACGTGCGGTCACTGACTCCGACGAGCCACCGGTAGTTCGCTACGATGTGCAGAACAAAGCGGGCGTTTCCAACCTGCTGGATATCCTTTCTGCAGTTACTGGCAAGAGCATCCCGGAACTGGAAAAACAGTTCGAAGGCAAGATGTATGGTCATCTGAAAGGCGAAGTAGCTGATGCCGTTTCCGGTATGCTGACTGAATTGCAGGAACGCTATCACCGTTTCCGCAATGACGAAGCCTTCCTGCAACAGGTGATGAAAGACGGCGCAGAAAAAGCCAGCGCGCACGCTTCCCGTACGCTGAAAGCGGTGTATGAAGCGATTGGTTTTGTGGCGAAGCCGTAATTCACTATTGCTGGCAAATTGCGCTTTGTTCATGCCGAATGCGGCGTGAACGCCTTATCCGGCCTACAAAGTAATGCACATATTGCAAGGAAATGTAGGCCTGATAAGCGTAGCGCCATCAGGCAATTTTGCTTTTATCATCACTCTGAAACTGGGGAAACCCGGTTTTTTTATCCTCTTTTCGCAACAACCCGAAAAAATGTGAAGTGCCTCGCCGTTTCCACATCTCTTAGTTGCCACTTATCTTCATTTTAATGAAGATATAAATATTCACTTTATTGAAAATATATTATGCGTCGAACGTTTATCAAAAAAGAAGGCGTCGTCATCACGACTCTGGCTCGTTATCTGTTAGGTGAAAAGTGCGGTAATCGATTGAAAACCATAGATGAACTGGCAACTGAATGCCATTCATCGGTTGGTCTGACACAGGCCGCGCTGAAAACGCTGGAATCAAGCGGCGCGATTAGAATTGAACGCCGTGGGCGCAATGGCAGTTATCTGGTCGAGATGAATAACAAAGCATTGCTGACTCATGTGGATATCAACAACGTGGTATGTGCGATGCCCTTGCCCTATACCCGTTTGTACGAAGGACTGGCAAGCGGGCTGAAAGCTCAGTTTGATAGCATTCCTTTTTATTATGCGCATATGCGCGGCGCGGATATTCGCGTGGAGTGTTTACTTAACGGCGTCTATGACATGGCGGTAGTGTCCCGCCTGGCGGCAGAAAGTTATCTCACGCAAAAAGGGTTATGCCTGGCGCTGGAACTTGGGCCGCATACCTATGTTGGCGAGCACCAGCTGATTTGCCGTAAAGGGGCGTCCGGCAACGTGAAACGCGTGGGGCTGGATAACCGCTCGGCGGATCAGAAAATCATGACCGATGTCTTTTTTGGCAATAGCGATGTGGAGCGCGTCGACCTCTCATATCACGAGAGTTTACAACGCATTGTAAAAGGCGATGTCGATGCGGTTATCTGGAACGTGGTGGCGGAAAGCGAACTTGCCATGCTGGGATTAGAAGCGACGCCGCTGACGAACGATCCACGATTTTTACAGGCCACTGAAGCCGTGGTGCTAACGCGAGCCGATGATTACCCGATGCAACAATTGCTACGTGCGGTTGTTGATAAACATGCCCTGCTTGCTCATCAACAGCGAGTCGTCAGTGGGGAACTTGAACCCAGTTATTAAGCGAAAGGCGTCTTAAATGGAAAACAGACTCAACCTGCTTTGCGAGGCAGGCGTCATTGATAAGGACATCTGCAAAGGCATGATGCAGGTCGTCAAAGTACTGGAAACAGAATGCCATCTTCCCATACGCAGCGAGCAGGGAACGATGGCGATGACGCATATGGCGAGTGCGCTGATGCGCAGTCGTCGGGGCGAACACATACTGCCGCTGGATGACGAATTACTGGCGGAACTGGCGCAATCCACATACTGGCCAGCGATTGTGCAATTGCATCAGGTGCTATTGAAGGAATTCGCGCTGGAAATTAACCCGTGTGAAGAAGGGTATTTGCTGGCCAATCTCTATGGATTATGGATGGCCGCCAACGAAGGTGTCTGAGTTATACGGCAAATCCGCGTCACATAACTTAAATATTCAAAAAAATGAATGTTTAATTCAAGGAATAGAAACGAGGCAACAAGATGTTTGTAGAAGCATTGAAACGCCAGAACCCAGCGCTGATTTCCGCCGCACTAAGCTTGTGGCAGCAGGGCAAGATCGCCCCGGACAGTTGGGTTGTCGACGTGGATCAGTTACTGGAAAACGGTAAGAGGCTGATTGAGACGGCGCGGCTTTACGGCATTGAGCTGTATCTGATGACTAAGCAGTTTGGCCGTAATCCATGGCTGGCGGAAAAACTTCTGGCACTGGGCTACAGCGGCATTGTGGCGGTGGATTACAAAGAGGCGCGGGTCATGCGCCGCGCCGGTCTGCCGGTGGCGCATCAGGGACATCTGGTGCAAATCCCTTGTCACCAGGTTTCTGACGCCGTTGCACAGGGAACTGACGTCATCACCGTGTTTACTCTCGACAAAGCGCGGGAAGTCTCTGCGGCAGCGGTGAATGCCGGACGTGTGCAGTCTGTGCTGCTCAAAGTTTATAGCGACGATGATTTTCTTTATCCGGGCCAGGAGAGCGGTTTTCCCCAAAACACGCTGCATGACATTGTCGCTGAAATGCAGAAACTGCCGGGACTACATTTAGCGGGACTTACCCATTTCCCTTGCCTGCTTTGGGATGAAACAAGCGGGAAAGTTTTGCCGACACCGAATCTTCACACGCTGGTACAAGCACGGGATCAACTGGCGAAATCTGGTATTGCGATTGAGCAACTGAACGCGCCTTCAGCGACCAGCTGCACTTCGCTGCCATTACTGGCGGAATACGGTGTGACTCATGCCGAACCCGGTCATGCACTGACGGGCACTATTCCGGCAAACCAGCAGGGCGATCAGCCTGAACGTATCGCCATGCTCTGGTTAAGTGAAATCTCCCATCATTTCCGTGGCGACAGCTACTGCTACGGCGGCGGTTACTACCGTCGTGGTCATGCTCACCGCGCTCTGGTTTTTACTAAAGAAAATCAAAAGATTACTGAAACCAATCTCAAAACTGTAGATGACAGCAGTATCGACTACACCCTGCCGTTAGCAGGTGAGTTTCCGGTGAGCAGCGCGGTGGTGCTCTGTTTTCGTACGCAGATTTTTGTTACCCGCAGTGATGTGGTGCTGGTATCGGGTATTCAGCGTGGCGAACCGGAGATCGTCGGTCGTTATGACAGTCTTGGAAACTCTCTGGGGGCGTAATGGCGCGATTCGTGGTGTTAGTGATTGATAGCTTTGGCGTAGGCGCAATGAAAGATGTCACGCTGGTGCGTCCGCAGGATGCGGGAGCGAATACCTGTGGTCACATTCTGAGCCAGCTGCCGCATTTGCAGCTGCCAACGCTGGAGAAAATGGGGCTAATCAACGCATTAGGTTATGTGCCTGGAGATATGCAGCCGTCAGACTCCTCAACCTGGGGCGTGGCAGAGCTGCAACATGAAGGTGGCGATACCTTTATGGGGCATCAGGAAATTTTAGGCACGCGCCCGTTACCGCCGCTACGGATGCCCTTTCGCGATGTGCTTGACCGTGTTGAGCAAGCATTACTTAACGCTGGCTGGCAGGTGGAGCGCCGTGGCGATGATCTGCAATTTCTGTGGGTCAATCAGGCGGTTGCGATTGGCGATAATCTCGAGGCGGATTTAGGCCAGGTCTATAACATCACCGCCAATCTCTCTGTGATCTCTTTTGACGACGCAATCAAAATTGGTCGTATCGTGCGTGACCAGGTACAGGTCGGTCGGGTCATTACATTTGGCGGCTTGTTAACCGACAGTCAGCGTATTCTCGATGCCGCAGAAAGCAAAGAAGGGCGCTTTATTGGCATCAACGCGCCGCGTTCTGGCGCTTATGACAACGGTTTCCAGGTCGTGCATATGGGCTATGGCGTCGATGAAAAAGTGCAGGTGCCACAAAAACTGTATGAAGCAGGCGTGCCAACCGTGCTGGTGGGTAAGGTGGCAGATATTGTCAGCAATCCTAATGGCGTGAGCTGGCAAAACCTGGTGGATAGCCAGCGGATTATGGATATCACCCTCGACGAATTTATCACCCATCAGACAGCGTTTATTTGCACCAACATTCAGGAAACCGACCTCGCTGGTCACGCAGAAGACGTCGCACGTTATGCCGAACGTTTGCAGGTCGTTGACCGTAATCTTGCTCTCCTGGTTGAGGCGATGCAGCCAGATGACTGCCTGATTGTCATGGCGGATCACGGCAACGACCCGACAATCGGTCACAGCCACCATACCCGCGAAGTCGTGCCTGTGCTGGTTTATCAGCAAGGGCTGGTCCATACGCAACTCGGTGTGCGCACCACGCTTTCTGATGTGGGGGCTACCGTGTGTGAATTTTTCCGTGCACCACCGCCACAAAATGGTCGCTCTTTTCTTTCCTCCCTCCGGTTTGCAGGAGACACCCTATGAGTTTTGATCCGACGGGTTACACCCTAGCCCATGAGCATCTGCATATTGATCTCTCCGGCTTTAAAAACAACGTGGACTGCCGCCTTGATCAGTATGGGTTCATCTGCCAGGAGATGAACGACCTGATGGCCCAGGGCGTTCGTAATGTGATCGAGATGACCAACCGTTACATGGGGCGCAATGCGCAATTTATGCTCAATGTAATGCGTGAGACGGGGATCAACGTGGTGGCCTGTACCGGTTATTACCAGGACGCGTTTTTCCCGGAACATGTGGCGACCCGCAGCGTGCAGGAACTGGCGCAGGAGATGGTCGATGAAATTGAACAGGGTATCGATGGCACGGAGCTGAAAGCCGGGATCATCGCGGAGATCGGCTCCAGCGAAGGGAAGATTACGCCGCTGGAAGAGAAGGTGTTTATTGCCGCCGCGCTGGCACATAACCAGACCGGACGCCCGATCTCCACACATACCTCTTTTAGCACCATGGGGCTGGAACAACTGGCGCTACTGCAAGCCCACGGAGTTGATCTTTCGCGCGTCACCGTTGGTCACTGCGATCTGAAAGACAACCTCGACAACATTTTGAAGATGATCGATCTCGGCGCGTACGTGCAGTTCGACACCATTGGTAAGAACAGTTACTACCCGGACGAAAAGCGTATTGCGATGCTTCATGCGCTACGCGACCGTGGGTTGCTGAACCGCGTCATGCTGTCGATGGATATTACGCGCCGCTCTCATTTAAAAGCCAACGGTGGTTATGGCTATGACTATTTATTGACCACCTTTATTCCGCAATTGCGCCAGTCAGGATTCAGTCAGGCCGATGTGGATGTGATGTTACGTGAAAATCCCTCTCAATTTTTCCAATAAGGACAGACTAATGAAAAAGATTGGCGTTGCAGGCTTACAGCGTGAGCAGATTAAAAAAACCATTGAAGCGACTGCTCCTGGCTGTTTTGAAGTTTTCATTCACAACGACATGGAAGCGGCAATGAAAGTGAAATCCGGGCAACTGGATTACTACATCGGCGCGTGTAATACCGGTGCGGGCGCGGCCTTGTCGATTGCTATCGCGGTGATTGGCTATAACAAAAGTTGCACCATTGCCAAGCCTGGCATTAAAGCGAAAGACGAGCATATCGCCAAAATGATCGCCGAAGGGAAAGTGGCGTTTGGCCTTTCCGTTGAGCACGTCGAACACGCGATTCCGATGTTGATTAACCATCTGAAATAAAAGGCACGACTATGGATCTGTATATTCAGATTATCGTGGTGGCGTGCCTGACGGGTATGACATCGCTTCTGGCGCATCGCTCTGCGGCTGTTTTTCATGACGGCATCCGCCCGATCCTGCCGCAGCTGATTGAAGGCTATATGAACCGTCGCGAGGCGGGGAGTATCGCTTTTGGTCTGAGCATTGGTTTTGTGGCCTCGGTGGGGATCTCTTTTACCCTGAAAACCGGGCTACTCAACGCATGGTTACTCTTTCTTCCTACCGATATCCTCGGCGTACTGGCGATAAACAGCCTGATGGCGTTTGGTCTTGGCGCTATCTGGGGGATATTGATCCTCACATGCCTGTTGCCGGTAAACCAGCTGCTGACCGCGCTACCGGTGGATGTATTAGGTAGCCTGGGGGAATTAAGCTCGCCGGTGGTTTCAGCGTTTGCACTGTTCCCGTTGGTGGCGATTTTCTACCAGTTTGGCTGGAAGCAAAGTCTGATCGCTGCCGTGGTTGTGCTGATGACCCGTGTGGTGGTAGTGCGCTATTTCCCGCATCTCAATCCGGAATCCATCGAAATCTTTATTGGCATGGTGATGCTGCTGGGGATCGCGATAACTCACGACCTGCGTCATCGTGATGAAAATGATCTTGATACAAGCGGACTTTCCGTCTTTGAAGAGCGTACGTCGCGGATTATCAAAAATTTACCCTATATCGCCATCGTGGGGGCATTGATTGCCGCCGTTGCCAGCATGAAGATTTTTGCTGGTAGCGAAGTGTCGATCTTCACACTGGAGAAAGCATATTCCGCAGGCGTAACGCCGGAACAATCGCAAACGCTGATCAATCAGGCGGCACTGGCGGAATTTATGCGTGGGCTGGGGTTTGTGCCGTTGATTGCCACCACCGCGTTAGCCACCGGCGTATATGCAGTTGCGGGCTTTACCTTTGTTTATGCGGTGGGCTATCTCTCGCCGAATCCGATGGTTGCAGCGGTATTAGGCGCAGTGGTTATTTCGGCAGAAGTCTTGCTGCTTCGTTCGATCGGCAAATGGCTGGGGCGCTACCCGTCGGTGCGTAATGCGTCGGATAACATCCGTAACGCCATGAATATGCTGATGGAAGTGGCGCTGCTGGTCGGTTCGATTTTCGCAGCAATTAAGATGGCGGGTTATACCGGATTCTCTATCGCGGTTGCCATTTACTTCCTCAACGAATCCCTGGGCCGTCCGGTACAGAAAATGGCGGCACCGGTCGTGGCAGTAATGATCACCGGCATCCTGCTGAATGTTCTTTACTGGCTTGGCCTGTTCGTTCCGGCTTAAGGAAGGCATCGATGAAGACGTTTCCTCTGCAAAGCCTGACGATTATTGAGGCGCAGCAAAAGCAGTTTGCGCTGGTGGATAGCATTTGCCGCCATTTCCCCGGTAGCGAGTTTCTTACTGGCGGTGATTTAGGGTTAACTCCAGGTCTGAATCAACCGCGTATTACCCAACGGGTGGAGCAGGTGCTGGCTGATGCATTTCACGCACAGGCCGCGGCGCTGGTGCAGGGCGCGGGGACTGGAGCAATTCGCGCCGGGCTGGCGGCTTTGCTCAAACCGGGGCAGCGTCTTCTGGTGCATGACGCGCCTGTTTATCCGACGACGCAGGTCATTGTTGAGCAGATGGGGCTGACGCTTATCACTGCTGATTTCAATGACCTGGCGGCACTTAAGCAGGTCGTCGAAGAGCAACAACCGGATGCGGCGCTAATACAGCATACGCGCCAGCAGCCACAGGACAGCTACATGCTGGCAGATGTGCTGGCAACGTTGCGCTCGTCTGGCGTTCCAGCGTTAACCGATGACAACTATGCGGTGATGAAGGTAGCGCGAATCGGCTGCGAATGCGGGGCGAATGTTTCGACATTCTCCTGCTTCAAGCTGTTTGGGCCAGAGGGTGTTGGCGCGGTGGTAGGTGATGCCGATGTTATTAGTCGGATTCGCGCCACGCTTTACTCCGGCGGCAGCCAGATTCAGGGTGCTCAGGCGCTGGAAGTGTTGCGTGGGCTGGTGTTCGCGCCTGTAATGCATGCGGTGCAGGCGGGCGTTTCTGAACGGTTGCTGGCTTTACTTAACGGTGGTGCGGTGCCGGAAGTTAAAAACGCCGTCATTGCTAATGCGCAGTCGAAAGTATTAATTGTGGAGTTTCATCAGCCGATTGCCGCCAGGGTGCTGGAAGAGGCGCAAAAGCGCGGCGCGTTGCCTTACCCGGTGGGTGCGGAGTCGAAATATGAAATCCCGCCGCTCTTTTACCGCCTTTCCGGAACGTTTCGCCAGGCGAATCCACAATTAGAACATTGTGCGATTCGCATTAATCCGAATCGTAGTGGTGAAGAGACGGTGCTGCGGATTTTGCGTGAGAGTATTGCCAGCGTTTAATCGTTGTGAATGACGTTTTCGGAGTTAATACAAAAACAAATACGCCCTCAGGTAATCCCGAGGGCGTCAGGTAATTAAATTAGCGTTAGCTAATTTCAGTCAGAGACTTACTGTGCAGTAGGACCGCAGCCGCCAATGATTTTAGAAATAGAAATTGCCGGGTGCAGCAGGTAGTCGTAAGAGCAGTTCTTTTCACGGTTTTCAATATGACCAGTACATGCAGTTAATGTTGCCAGGACTGCACCAACCAGTGCCACTTTAATAAACTTGTTCATTTTCATTCCCTATGTAAAATATATCGAGTAATATTCATTGATTATGTGAATATAAGCAAACAGCTCGCTAAAGACGATACAGGAATATTTATTGTGCGTCAGTGAACGGACTATGAATATTATGCTTATATTTGTAAGCCGCTGTAACTGCAGGGCGTTATTAAAATAAATTATACTCGTCATACTTCAAGTTGCATGTGCTGCGTCTGCGTTCGCTCACCCCAGTCACTTACTCATGTAAGCTCCTGGGGATTCACTCGCTTGTCGCCTTTCTGCAACTCGAATTATTTAGAGTATAGTTAAAAGTTTGTTTTATGTATGCTGAAAATAAACATTAATATAAGTATGTTTGTAAATAAAAAAAAGGCCAGAAATATCCGGCCTTAGTTAATTTTTTTAAATTAATGGTAAGAGAACCAATTTAATTTATTGCGCAGGCCAACGACCCGACCAATAATAATTAATGATGGGCTGTTCATTTGTTGAGCCAGTTCACCTAGCTGCGCGAGCGTACCGTCAATCACGCGCTGCGTGACTGCCGTGCCGTTTTCAACAATCGCCACTGGTATTTCACCAGGCATTCCGTGTTCAATCAGTTTTTGCTGAATGGTCGCGGCCTGATTCAGCCCCATATAGAATACCAGCGTCTGTTTTTCTGCCGCCAGATTTTCCCAGTCCAGCTCGCCACCGGTTTTTAAGTGTCCGGTAATTAAGCGTACGCTCTGAGCATAATCGCGATGCGTAAGTGGAATACCCGAATAGGCAGAGCAACCAGAAGCTGCGGTAATACCCGGAACCACCGAGAACGGAATACCCGCGTTGCACAGTGTTTCCAGCTCTTCGCCACCACGGCCGAAAATAAACGGATCGCCGCCTTTCAGACGCACTACGCGTTTGCCTTTTTGCGCTTCCCGCAGCAGGATCTGGTTAATCTCTTCCTGCGGTACGCAGTGATATCCCGCGCGTTTACCGACGAAGACACGATCCGCATCTCGACGTACCAGATTCATAATATCGTCAGAAACCAGACGGTCGTAGACCACCACATCAGCCTGCTGAATTTGTTGCAGACCTTTCAGCGTCAGCAGCCCGGCATCGCCCGGACCTGCACCAACCAGCACCACTTCACCACGATGATCGAGCGGTTCGTTGATTAACTGTTCGGTGGTTTCAGTAATGGCTTTCTGATCGTTGTTCGCCAGCGACTGCGCCAGGCGGTCGTTAACGAACAATTTCTCCCAGAAACGGCGACGTTCACCCATCGTGGCGAACTGTTGTTTGACCCGACCGCGTAATTGCCCGGCGTATTTCGCCACCTGGCCCAGATGCAACGGCAGCAGTGATTCAAGTTTTTCGCGCAACAGTCGCGCCAGAACCGGAGAGGTGCCGCCAGAGGAGACCGCTACCATGAGCGGTGAGCGGTCAATAATCGACGGCATAATAAAGCTGGCGGCTTTCGGCGCATCGACCACGTTACAGAAGATACGACGAGATTCAGCGGCTTCGCTGACACGCTGGTTAAGCGCGTCATCATCCGTCGCTGCAATCGCCAGCCAGCAGGTGTCGAGAAGGCTTTCATCAAATGGCCCCTCGACGAGGGTTAACATGCCTGCATCTGCCCATGCGGTGAACTGTGGAATAAACGCTAATGCATTCACCGTTAAGCGAGCGCCTGCGTCTAACAGCAACCTTGCTTTGCGTTCCGCGACATCACCACCGCCGACAATCAGACAGTCGCGATCGCGTAATTGGCAAAATATAGGCAAATGATCCACGTAAAAACCCCTTAGTAATTAACCAGCAGCCGTTTCAGTTTGATTAAATTTGTCCGCAATCGGACGATTCGCTTTCGGCGTAGCATACCAATAACCCAATCCCATGAATACGGCGCCCGATAAAGTATTACCCAGCGTCACCCACAGCAGGTTATGACCAATACCCGCCAGCGTGTAGGCTTCGCTGTGGTTACCGAACCAGGAGAGCGCGAACAGCGTCATGTTAGCGATGGAGTGCTCATAGCCGGACGCGATAAATGCCAGCAGACACCACCAGATAGCGATAAATTTCGCCGCCCCTTCAGTGCGCAACGCCATCCAGATTGCCAGGCAAACCAGCCAGTTACACAATGCACCTTTGAAGAACAGTACCATTGCCGGTGCGGTGGTTTTAGCCAGCGCGACGGAGTGAACGATGCTGGTATCTACCGGCAGCAGGCTACCACCGCCCCAGCTATAGAGCATGGCAACAAAGACGGAACCGACCAGATTACCCAGCCAGGTTTGCGGCAGGATTGCCCACATTTGCCCGTGGCTGATGGTGCCCGCTTTCACCCCAAAGGTGAGGAACATGGTGTGTCCGGTGAACAGTTCAGAACCGGCGATAATCACCAGCGTTAAGGCGATACCAAAAGTCGCGCCCATCACCAGAGGACGTATGGACGGATCGAGCAAATTACCGAGCGTGAAAATCAGGATGATCCCAAGACCCACATACGCGCCCGCCATGGCGGAGCTGACCCAAAAGCCGAGCGGGTTATTTGCCGACAGGCGAGCAATGCGCGCAGCATTAGCCGCACACTTATTAATAGTGTCTGTAAACATTTGATTATCCTTTAAAAAAATAAAAACAAAAAGTAAAACAAAAAGTTTAAAAAATGTCCTGCAATATACCGAAGGTCATTACAGGACAATGCAAAAAGGGGAGGCATTGCGCCTCCCGTTAAAACATTAACCGCGTAGCTGTACCACGCCGTCTTTCACTCGTGCTTCGTAATGCTTGACGGAAAACTGCTCGTCTTCCATGCACAAGCCGTCGCTTAAGCGAAAATGCTGTTTTTTCAGCGGACTGGCGACCCACAGCTCGCCCTGATGCTCCGCAATTAGCCCGCGTGACAGCACGCTGGACTCGAAGAACGGATCGATGTTGCTGATCGCAAACACCTGATCGCTGTGATACGGGCGGAAAATCGCGACCTGCTCGTCACCTAACAGCGCGCAGACGCCGGTTTCAGGCAGGATGTCATCGATTTTGCAGATGTCTTTCCACTGGCTCATGCGTTGTCCTCCACCAGAGTTACCGGGATACGTTCATACGGCGTTGCCGGACGGTGCTGTTCGCGCTCTGGCACCATCTGCACGTTCGGGTCACGCTTGTCGCTGTTGATGAAGTGTTTGAAGCGAGTCTGCGCAGACGGCGTATTGACCGTTTCAGTCCACTCACACACTACCGCTTCACGCAGGCGCGCCATCTCTTCTTCCAGATGTGCGTTCAGGCCCAGTTTGTCGTCAATGATCACCGCTTTCAGGTAATCGATGCCGCCTTCGAGGTTTTCTAACCACGGTGCGGTACGCGTCAGTTTGTCGGCGGTACGGATGTAGAACATCATGAAGCGGTCGAGGTATTTGATCAGCGTTTCGCGATCGATATCCGCCGCCAGCAGATCCGCATGACGCGGTTTCATGCCGCCGTTACCGCAAACGTATAGGTTCCAGCCTTTTTCAGTGGCGATAATACCCACGTCTTTACCCTGAGCTTCTGAACATTCACGGGTACAACCGGAGACACCGAACTTCATTTTGTGCGGAGTACGGATGCCTTTGTAGCGGTTTTCCAGTTCCACGCCGAGGCCGACGCTGTCGCCAACGCCGTAGCGGCACCAGGTGCTACCCACGCAGGTTTTCGCCATACGCAGTGCTTTCGCATAGGCATGGCCGGTTTCGAAGCCTGCTTCAATCAGCTGACGCCAGATCTCCGGCAGATCGTCTTTTTGTGCGCCAAACATCGCCAGGCGCTGGGAGCCGGTGATTTTGGTGTAGAGATTAAATTCACGCGCGATACGACCCACTGCCATCAGCCCTTCCGGGGTGATTTCACCGCCCGGAGAACGCGGGATCACCGAGTAGGTGCCGTCTTTCTGGATGTTAGCGAGGAAGTTGTCGTTAGAATCCTGCAGCGGAGTATGTTCCGGCTTCAGAATGTATTCGTTCCAGCAGGAGGCCAGCAGCGAACCGACGGTCGGTTTACAAACTTCACAACCGTAGCCTTTGCCGTGTTTCGCCAGCAGTTCTTCGAAGGTTTTAATGCCTTCAACGCGGATCAAATGGAACAGTTCCTGACGCGAATAAGCAAAGTGTTCGCACAGGTTGTTGTTAACTTCGATGCCCTGTTTCGCCAGTTCCGCGTTCAGTACCTGAGTGACCAGCGGGATACAGCCACCGCAGCCAGTACCCGCTTTGGTTTCGGCTTTCAGCGCCGCAACGGTGTGGCAGCCTTTGTTGATGGCAGCAATCAGATCGCCTTTGGTGACGTCGAAGCAGGAGCAGATTTGCGCGCTGTCCGGCAGTTTATCAACACCGATAGACGGCTTACCGCTACCAGAGTGCGCTGGCAGGATCAGGGAATCTGGGTTTTCCGGCAGCTCGATAGCGTTCAGCACCAGTTGCAGCAGGTTACCGTAGTCGCTGGTATCGCCCACCAGTACCGCGCCGAGCAGGGTTTTGTTGTCTTCGCTGACAATCAGGCGTTTGTAGATCTCTTTGCTTTCGTCGAGGTAAACGTAGCTACGTGCGCCAGGCGTGCGACCGTGTGCATCACCAATACCGCCTACGTCTACGCCCAGCAGTTTCAGCTTGGCGCTAAGGTCAGCACCTTCAAAGGCGTTTTCGCTGCCAAGAATGTGGTCAACGGCGACCTGCGCCATTTTGTAGCCAGGTGCTACCAGACCAAATACACGGTTGTTCCAGCTTGCGCATTCACCGATGGCGTAGATATCCGGATCGGAAGTCTGGCAGGAATCATTAATGACGATACCCCCACGCGGAGCTACGTCCAGACCACACTGGGTTGCCAGCTTATCGCGCGGACGGATACCGGTAGAGAAGACGATAAAGTCAACTTCCAGCTCACTGCCGTCGGCAAAACGCATGGTTTTACGCGCTTCAACACCTTCCTGCACAATCTCAAGGGTGTTTTTGCTGGTGTGAACGCGTACACCCATGCTCTCGATTTTGCGACGCAGCTGCTCGCCGCCCATCTGATCAAGCTGTTCTGCCATCAGCATAGGGGCAAATTCGATAACGTGGGTTTCAATGCCTAAGTTTTTCAGCGCGCCAGCGGCTTCCAGACCTAACAGGCCGCCACCAACAACGGCACCGCGCTTGCTGCGACGGGCGCAGGATTCAATGGCGTTGAGGTCTTCAATGGTGCGATAGACAAAGCAGTCCTGAGTATCAGAACCTTTGATTGGCGGGATCCACGGATAGGAACCGGTCGCCATGATCAGCTTGTCATAAAAAACGGTACGCCCGGCGCTGGAGTGGATCACCTTCTCCTGACGGTTAATGGTGATAGCGCGTTCGCCGACCAGAACTTTGATGCCGTGTTTCTCGTAGAAGCCTTCGCGCACCAGCGACAGCTCTTCGGCGGTGTGGTGAGAGAAGTAAGACGAGAGGTGTACGCGGTCATAAGCGATGCGCGGTTCTTCACAGAAAACGGTAATATCAAAGTTGGCCGCATCAGATTTATCAAGAAGATCTTCGATAAAGCGATGGCCGACCATACCGTTACCGATAATTGCGAGTCTGACTTTGCTCATTTTTGCCTCGATTTCTTTTTTATTACCGCCTACCTTAACGATTCAGCAACCCCGCTTATTGATGTAAATCAAATTCACCTTTATATACTCCTTAAGTGGTATATTGCTGATTTGTATAAATTTTCTTAAGTCACGGAATTGTCTGATATTTCATGTTTGTGTAAAAAATACACAAAATGAAAGGTTTTATAGAGATGAAGGCACGTTGCGGGGGAAGAGAAGAAAAGGCCGGACGACGATAGCGCCGCCCGGCATGAGCAATTAATGAGAGGTCAGGGTGTTGTGCTGACGGTGACGGCTGACAAAACCTAACAGGAAGCACATCACGAATACCACAGCGTACAGACCGTTTGCAGTGAGCAGTGCTGCCTGTGGACCGCTATGTTCAACAATCGGTCCGGTAACCACAAAGGTCAACATGGTGCCGATGGTCCCGCAGGTCAGGACAAAGTTAACCAGTTTTGGCGATGGTACTTTGGTCTGCTGTGAACCCAAGGTGATGATGGTGGTATAGATCGCGCTAGAGAAGAAGCCCAGGGCGAGAATTGACCACGCCATGTGTGCCGGTGTTCCGGTGTTAAAGACATACATCAGAATCGCAGCCAGACCAGCCAGTACGGTCAGAATGCGTTGCAGATCAAAGAAGCGAAGAATAAAGCTGAATGCCCACATGCCAACCATGTACGACATCCAGAAGTTGCTTACCAGCGTACCTGCATCGTTCAGGCTCATGCCCAGACCTTTGGCATACTCCGGCACCCAGGAGATAAAACCTAACTGGCCGAGGATGTAGCACAGTGCCGCAATGGAGAGAAACAGCACGCCGATCCCCCATTTTTCTTTCGCTACCGGAGCGTCAGTTTTTGGCGCATGTTTACCCAGTGCCGGGAACTCACAGCCGAAGGTCAGAATAAAGATAGCGACGTACACCAGCCCGATGCAGGCATAAACCCAGTACCACTCAATGCTGCGTGCCAGCAGATACGCGGCAATCATCGGGAAAATCATCCCGGCCATGCTGAAGAAGGAGTCGGTAAATAACAGGCGGGAACCGCGCTGACGCCCTTCATACATTTGCGTTATCAGGAACGTACCAATCGACATGGTGATGCCGCTAACCACCCCGAGAATGAACATCGCCGCCGAGAACAGCGCCAGGCTGTGGCTGAACATCAAACCGGCAACCGCCAGCACCATCAGGAGAAAGCCAAAACGTAACTGCGTTTTCAACGGGACGATTTCCATCAGCCAGGCGTTGAGGAAGATAGAGATTAAAATGCCGGCATTGAGGAAGGTGAAGGTATTACTCATACTGGAAACAGGCAGATTGAAATAATCGGCGATGTTTCCCATCACCATCCCGGTGACAATAACCAACGCACCGGTCAGTGCGTAGGAGAGAAAGCTAATCCATGTGAGCTTGATGCGATTGCTGTTAGTCATGATTGGCCTGCGTTAAAAGATAAAATGGCATAGTGGATATGCTGCGAGCGGGCGATTTTAGGTGATTTTGTGATCTGATTAAATATTTAATTGCAAACGGTTGCTAATTTGCAATATTTAAAGTGATTCTCATCACGAAATATACGTGATCATCAGGTTACATATATTTCAAGTGCGTAAAATTAGGTAAAGGAATGGCCTTGTCATTGAAGGCTATTTAGAATCTCTCCACTTGCTTTTTTTCTGCTCTGTTAAGGAAATCTCATGTTCAAATCGACCCTGGCAGCTGTTGTAGCTGTTTTCGCTCTTTCTGCTCTCTCACCTGAAGCAATGGCAGCGAAAGGGGATCCGCACGTATTGTTAACAACCTCTGCTGGTAATATCGAACTGGAGCTGGATAGCCAGAAAGCGCCAGTATCAGTGCAAAATTTCGTCGATTATGTGAACAGCGGCTTTTATAACAACACCACTTTTCACCGTGTGATCCCGGGCTTTATGATTCAGGGTGGTGGATTTACCGAGCAGATGCAGCAGAAAAAACCGAATCCGCCGATCAAAAATGAGGCTGATAACGGTCTGCGTAACACCCGTGGCACCATCGCGATGGCGCGTACCGCCGACAAAGACAGCGCCACCAGCCAGTTCTTTATCAACGTTGCCGATAACGCCTTCCTCGACCACGGTCAACGTGATTTCGGTTACGCGGTATTTGGCAAAGTGGTGAAAGGCATGGATGTTGCTGACAAGATTTCCCAGGTCCCAACCCATGATGTTGGCCCGTACCAGAATGTGCCGTCAAAACCGGTAGTTATCCTTTCCGCTAAAGTCCTGCCGTAAGGATTTCTCGCGCGGGTAATCTTGCCCGCGCCTCTGCTCTCCCGGCGTAACCTGGATTTGCCGCTTATACTTGTGGCAAACGGACACGTTCAGGGAGGCATCAAGTGAAGAAACTCACCGATAAGCAAAAGTCCCGTCTCTGGGAGCTTCAGCGTAATCGTAATTTCCAGGCCAGCCGCCGCCTTGAAGGCGTCGAGATGCCATTAGTCACTCTTACTGCCGCAGAGGCTTTAGCACGCCTTGAAGAGCTGAGGAGGCACTATGAGCGATAAATTCGGCGAAGGGCGCGATCCGTATCTTTATCCTGGCCTTGATATCATGCGTAATCGGTTGAATATCCGCCAGCAGCAGCGGCTGGAACAGGCTGCTTACGAAATGACGGCGCTGCGTGCTGCGGCCATTGAGCTTGGTCCGCTGGTGCGCGGTTTACCACATTTGCGCGCTATTCATCGCCAGCTTTATCAGGATATTTTCGACTGGGCGGGGCAACTACGCGAAGTCGATATTTATCAGGGCGATACGCCGTTCTGCCACTTTGCCTATATCGAAAAAGAGGGCAATGCCCTGATGCAGGATCTGGAGGAAGAAGGTTATCTGGTTGGCCTGGAGAAAGCGAAGTTCGTCGAGCGGCTGGCGCACTACTATTGTGAAATCAACGTCCTGCATCCATTCCGTGCGGGAAGCGGTCTGGCGCAGCGGATCTTCTTCGAACAACTGGCGATTCATGCCGGATATCAACTGAACTGGCAAGGTATTGGTGAAGAGGCCTGGAATCAGGCGAATCAGAGTGGGGCAATGGGTGATCTTACCGCGCTGCAGATGATATTTAGCAAAGTGGTAAGCGAAGCCGGGGAATCTGAGTAAAATAGCGCGGTTCTTTCGTACCGGAGCCGCCATGATCCTGCTTATTGATAACTACGATTCTTTTACCTGGAACCTCTACCAGTACTTTTGTGAACTGGGGGCCGATGTGCTGGTTAAGCGCAACGATGCGTTGACGTTGGCGGATATCGACGCCCTTAAACCGCAAAAAATTGTCATATCACCCGGCCCCTGTACGCCAGATGAAGCCGGGATCTCCCTTGACGTTATTCGTCACTATGCCGGGCGCTTGCCGATTCTTGGCGTCTGCCTCGGTCATCAGGCGATGGCACAGGCTTTTGGTGGCAAAGTTGTGCGCGCCGCAAAGGTCATGCACGGCAAAACCTCGCCGATTACACATAACGGTGAGGGCGTATTCCTGGGGCTAGCGAATCCACTCACTGTGACGCGCTACCATTCGCTGGTGGTGGAACCTGACTCATTACCAGCGTGCTTTGACGTGACGGCCTGGAGCGAAACCGGGGAGATTATGGGGATTCGCCATCGCCAGTGGGATCTGGAAGGTGTGCAGTTCCATCCAGAAAGTATTCTTAGCGAACAAGGACATCAACTGCTGGCTAATTTCCTGCATCGCTGATTTCTGATTGCTATCAAGTGATTTTTTATGCATATTTTGTGATTATAATTTCACATTGATTTATGCGTAACAGGGTGATCATGAGATGGCAATTGAACAAATAGCAATTACACGCGCGACTTTCGATGAAGTGATTCTGCCGATTTATGCTCCGGCAGAGTTTATTCCGGTAAAAGGTCAGGGCAGCCGAGTCTGGGATCAGCAAGGCAAAGAGTATGTCGATTTCGCGGGCGGGATTGCGGTAACGGCGTTAGGCCATTGCCATCCGGCGCTGGTGGAAGCGTTAAAAACCCAGGGGGAAACTCTGTGGCATATCAGCAACGTTTTCACCAATGAACCGGCGCTGCGTCTTGGGCGTAAACTGATTGAGGCGACGTTTGCCGAACGCGTGGTGTTTATGAACTCCGGTACGGAAGCCAACGAAACCGCTTTTAAACTGGCGCGTCACTACGCCTGCGTGCGTCATAGTCCGTTCAAAACCAAAATCATCGCCTTCCATAACGCCTTTCATGGTCGCTCGTTGTTTACCGTTTCTGTGGGCGGGCAGCCAAAATATTCCGACGGCTTTGGGCCGAAACCGGCAGATATTATCCACGTGCCTTTTAATGATCTTCACGCAGTGAAAGCGGTGATGGATGACCATACCTGCGCGGTGGTGGTTGAGCCGATTCAGGGCGAGGGCGGCGTGACGGCGGCGACGCCAGCGTTTTTGCAGGGCTTGCGTGAGTTGTGCGATCAGCATCATGCATTGCTGGTGTTTGATGAAGTGCAGTGTGGAATGGGGCGGACTGGCGATTTGTTTGCCTATATGCACTACGGCGTGACGCCAGATATTTTGACCTCTGCGAAAGCCCTGGGCGGCGGCTTCCCGATTAGCGCCATGCTGACCACGGCGGAGATTGCTTCAGCGTTTCATCCTGGTTCTCACGGTTCCACCTACGGCGGTAATCCACTGGCCTGTGCAGTCGCGGGTGCGGCATTTGATATCATCAATACCCCTGAAGTGCTGGAAGGCATTCAGGCGAAACGCCAGCGTTTTGTTGACCATTTGCAGAAGATCGATCAGCAGTTTGATGTGTTTAGCGATATTCGCGGCATGGGGTTGTTGATTGGCGCGGAGCTAAAACCTCAGTACAAAGGTCAGGCGCGTGATTTTCTTTATGCGGGTGCCGAGGCTGGCGTAATGGTGCTGAACGCTGGGCCGGATGTGATGCGTTTTGCGCCATCGCTGGTGGTGGATGATGCGGATATCGATGAAGGGATGCAACGTTTCGCCCACGCGGTGGCGAAGGTGGTCGGGGCGTAAATAAGACGCGTCATCGTCGCATCAGGCAAAAGATGTCGCTTCTGGCAATGAATTGATTACGCCTTCGAATCCCGCAACTTGCGACTCAACCAAATCCCGTGATGCGGTCGCTGACGCCATGCCATCGACGATATGGTGTGCATGGTGTTCAGATGGCCAATAACCCGTTGTAAATGCTGTTCCAGGGTACCAGCCGCGCCTTCGTGCGGCAGCATCTCTGGCGCGTCTATGATATTGGCGTCACCAGACCCGCCCGGCTCGTCATATTCCAGCCGCTGTTGACAGCGTTGAATAGCGATTTCACAAGACTGCAAATACTCTTGCGCCAGCTCCTGTGGTAATGTCCGGTGTTCTCGTGCCAGCGTGGTCATGGCATTAATATGTTCAACAATAAACTGACTATGTGTTACCCACAGTTTCATGTCAGCCAGATAATGGCTGTTAAATGCGGGTTCCTGCATCGCCTGATTTAATGAGTTATACAGAGTGTTATGTGCCTGATTAACCCGCATTCGCTGCCAGGCCAGTGGTGTTGGTTGCGGATCTTTACTCAGGATCAGACGAATCGCTTCCTGGTAGGTTTCTAAAGCATCATGGGCGTTCTTACGCAATAACCCGCTCTGCCACTGCGGCCACAGCCATACCGTGCCACCGAAGGCAATCAAACAACCAATAATGGTATCGATAAGACGCGGAATGATGTATTGCTCGCCGTTCAGCCACAACAGTTGCAGGGTATACACCGCAGTAATGGTAAAGCCGACCGTTGCCCAGCCGTAGTTTTTGCGCAATATCAGGTAGCTGGCGAGGGTGGTAAACAGCATCAGCGTCAGGGTGTAACCTTCGGGAATTTTAAAGTGCAGCGCCACGCCCGCAATGATTAACCCGACCACGGTTCCCACGGAGCGATTCACAATCCTCAGACGGGTTGCGCCATAGCCATTTTGCGTCACCAGCAATACTGTCATCAGGATCCAGTACGACTTCGGCAGATGTAGCGCGGTGCCCATCAGGCTGGCAACGCTTAACATCACACTGAGTCGTCCGGCATTGCGTAGCGCCGGAGACTTTAGTGACAGATAACTTTTCAGCGCCGGAAGTAATGGCATTCGCCGCTGTTTATCGGCCAGTAAGTCACGGGCATAGAGCGGTTTTTGGGTGCGCAGCACGCGGGCGATGCGGCTGAAATGCCAGTAGCAGAATTGCCCAACCGGATTATCCGGATGCTGGCGGGCGATTTTTTCCAGTGCGCCAATTTGCTTTTCCATCGTAAAACGCGTTGGCAGGCGATGGTAAAGAATGTCATCAGCCAGCACGCGCAGGCGAGCGGCGACGGTTTGCGCATTCCAGCGGATAACTTCTTCCGCATGGCTACGCTCGACCAGCTTTTGCACCTCTTCCGGCTGATGCAAACTGACCGAAATATGTTCCTGTAAATCCAGCGCCTCCTGGAAAATACGCAGCATCCGCTTGTAGTCAGTATTATTTTGCGCGGAAAGCATATGCATTTGCTGATAGCACTGGGTAATTAAATCGACCGCTTTTTGCTGGCGCACCAGCAGCGGCGGCAGCGCTTTTTCAGGGTCGGTGTGCTGGGTAAGCAGGCTGTATTTGGCTTCACAATAATCTGCAAGTTCACGGTACAGCAGACTTAGTGACTCGCGCAGCGGCTGTTCGCGCCAGATCCAGAACCAAAACCAGTTAAACAATCCGTACCAGAGAGTGCCCAACGCATAGATGAGCAATGGCTCCCATACCGGCATATATCCCGCCAGACTGAGGGTGAAAATGGCAGCCAGCAGCGATGCAGGAAGCAATTTTGCGTGTAATGGCCCAAGCTCGGCAGTGACGCCAAGTACCAGCGTTAACCCAGTCAGCAGAAAGGGTAGGGGGATATCTTTTTCCAACAGCAGCTGTGTCAGTAAGCTACAGGTAGCAAACAGCGACGCGCCAATAATCAAGCGTTTGAAAAAACGTTTATGGGGGGTATCAAGCCCCGCAATGTTGCAACAGGCAGGGACGAGTGAAAACAGCAGGCCGAGTCTTAATTCGCCAAACAACAGACCAACGGCCACGGGCAAACATAGCACCAGTGTTTGTCGTAGTGCATAGTTGATATCAGGATGATAAATCAGTCTGCGCCACATCGGTTTAAACAAAATGGCGCGCTACCAGGTAACGCGCCACTCCGATGGGGTTAACGGGTGCCGTAAACGACGATGGTTTTCCCGTGTGCGGAGATCAGGTTCTGATCTTCCAGCATCTTCAGAATGCGCCCCACGGTTTCACGAGAACAGCCGACAATTTGACCAATTTCCTGACGGGTAATTTTAATTTGCATACCGTCCGGGTGAGTCATGGCATCCGGTTGTTTCGCCAGATTCAGCAGCGTCTGCGCGATGCGACCTGTAACGTCGAGGAAAGCGAGGTTGCCCACTTTCTCTGAAGTGACTTGCAGACGACGCGCCATCTGCGCGGAGAGACGCATCAGAATATCCGGGTTAACCTGAATTAATTGACGAAATTTTTTGTAGGAAATTTCAGCTACTTCACAGGCGGTTTTTGCACGTACCCATGCGCTACGTTCCTGGCCTTCTTCAAACAGGCCCAATTCGCCAATAAAATCACCCTGATTCAGATAGGAGAGGATCATTTCTTTACCCTCCTCGTCTTTGATCAGCACTGCCACAGAGCCTTTAACGATGTAGTACAGCGTTTCCGCTTTTTCACCCTGGTGAATAAGCGTGCTCTTGGATGGATACTTATGAATGTGGCAATGAGACAAGAACCATTCGAGAGTCGGGTCTGTTTGCGGTTTGCCAAGCACCATGCGCGGTTATCCTCTGTTATAAGCTTTCTCCAGAGCCAGAAAACGCCGCTGTCTCTGGGTTGCCGAAATGTGCTTCCCGCTACCTGGGAAGGGGCTATCAACTGAACTGCACGGTAATGTGACGTCCTTTACATACATGCAGTACATCAATGTATTACTGTAGCATCCTGACTGTTTTAGCATAGCTTTCGCTCTGTGTCTCCTGGTGTCTCGCTTCAGCATGACCCAGGTCGCCTTCCGTTGCGCGATTTGGTCAGTACGCGTACTCTGTCAGGAAAATTGACGCAATGGAGTTCCGATTATGCAAGCGCGTGTGAAGTGGGTTGAAGGGTTAACTTTTTTGGGTGAATCCGCCTCTGGTCACCAGATTTTAATGGATGGCAACTCTGGCGATAAAGCGCCCAGCCCGATGGAAATGGTGCTGATGGCGGCGGGTGGCTGTAGCGCCATTGATGTGGTTTCTATCCTGCAAAAAGGGCGTCAGGATGTGGTTGATTGTGAAGTAAAACTAACCTCTGAACGCCGCGAAGAGGCTCCGCGCCTGTTTACCCATATCAATTTGCATTTTATCGTCACCGGTCGCGACCTGAAGGACGCAGCGGTTGCGCGTGCGGTGGATCTCTCTGCTGAGAAATATTGTTCAGTGGCGCTGATGCTGGAAAAAGCCGTGAATATTACCCACTCGTATGAAGTGGTCGCCGCGTGATTTAACTACCCCGTTGTGACGCCGGATAGTATTTTATCCGGCCTATTAGCGGCGCTACTCGATTTTCTTCCCTTCCATCAGTCGTTGCACCAGCGGCAGCATAATTAACTCCATTGCCAGACCCATTTTGCCGCCCGGCACCACTAATGTATTGATGTGGGAAATGAATGAGCCCTGCAACATCGCCAGTAGCCAGGGGAAATCAATCCCTTCCAGATTACGAAAATGGATCACCACAAAGCTTTCATCCAGCGATGGAATGCCTTTTGCCGCGAACGGGTTTGAAGTGTCGACGGTGGGAACGCGCTGGAAGTTAAGATGGGTGCGGGAAAACTGCGGCGTGATGTAGTTGATATAGTCTTCCATTGAACGCACTACAGAGTCCATCACCGCTTCTCGTGAGTGCCCGCGCTCGCTGGTGTCGCGGATGAGTTTTTGAATCCACTCCAGGTTAACGATAGGCACTACGCCAACCAGTAAATCCACATGCTGCGCAACGTTATGCTGTGGTGTGACCACGCCGCCGTGCAAACCTTCATAAAACAGCACATCGGTGGGTTCCGGTAGCGCCTGCCACGGGGTGAATGTGCCTGGCACCTGATTCCACGGCACGGCTTCGTCGTAGGTATGTAGATATTTGCGAGATTTCCCTTTGCCGCTCTGGCCGTATTCAATAAAGGTCTGTTCCAGCAGGCCGAAGTCGTTGGCTTCGGGACCGAAGTAGCTGATATGCCGCCCGGCGTCGCGCGCTTTGCGGATCGCCATGTCCATTTCCGGGCGGGTGTAGCGGTGAAAACTGTCGCCTTCCACCTCGGCGGCTTGCAGATTTAACTGGGCGAATATTTTACGAAACGCGAGGCTGGTGGTGGTAGTCCCCGCGCCGCTGGATCCTGTTACCGCAATGACCGGATGTTTGGCAGACATAGTAACTCCATGACTTGGCTATCATTATTATTTCGTCCGCCGACGGTTGCAGGTTATTCGCGAAACTGACTGCGCGGCATGATATTGACCGTCTCGTGCAGTTCCGACCAGACCAGTACCGCTTCTCCGCACTGTAGCTGGCGTTTGACGTCGGCGACTTTCTGTTCAAGCGTACGCTCTTGTTCACCATAATCGGTGCCTTCACGTAACACAAAGCTTTCAATTAAATTTTCCAGCGTTTCAGGGGAGATGTCTTGCCAGGGAATCAACATGATTTCGCCTCCAGATACGTTGTTAACCAGTCAGGAATGCGTGACTCCAGCCACATTTGCGGGTGAAGTAATGTACCGCCAATAAAACCAACATGACCCCCATGTTCGGTCAGTTGATACTCTACTTGCGGAGGAAGATTTTCCGGTTTCGGGATCACCTGGTGATCCATAAACGGATCGTCTTTGGCGTGAATAATCAGCGTCGGTTTGGCGATCCGGTTCAGCATCGGCATGGCGCTACACTGACGATAATAGTCGATAGCGTCGGCGTAGCCGTGAATTCTGGCGGTGATCAGATCGTCAAATTCACGGATGCGACGTACCGATTTTAACTGCGCGAGATTAATCGGTAGCGTACCGGGGTAGGCCGCCAGCTTGCGCGCCGCATTGGCTTTTAGCAGGTTCAGCAAATAACGTTGATAAACGCGGGAAAAGCCCTTTTCCATATGGTAACTACAGGCTTCCAGCACAAACGGCGCGGAGACAATCACTGCCGCATCAATCGGGAGATCATTGCCTTCTTTTGCCAGCAAACAGGCCAGCATATTACCGCCGAGCGAATAGCCGACGGCAGCCGTTGGCGAATGACCAAACTCACGTTGCAGCCAGCGTAAAAACCAACTGGCGTCTTCGGTTTCGCCCGAATGGTAAATGCGGTGCATGCGATTAGGTTCACCGCTGCATCCGCGAAAATGCATCACCACACCCAGCCAGCCGCGCTTTTTCGCCGCATCAACCAAGCCGTGGGCGTAAGGGCTATTGAGACTGCCTTCCAGACCATGAAACACCACCAGACGCGGTTTATGCTGCGCTTGTGTGGGATCTTCACTCCACGCGAGATCAACAAAATCGCCGTCGGGCAACTCCAGCCGCTGCCAGTGCGGAGTGAATTTCACCTGACGACGAAACAGACGCGGCAGCATGGTTTGTAGATGGCAATTGCTGAAACCGCGCATAGGGATGAATTCAGCACTGCTGCTGAATTCATTGGCATCGGTCGTCGTTATCTGCGCCATCAGTTGCTTTGGCCTTCCTGCAGCATCTGCTCAAGCTGCTCCTGGGCCTCCAGCCATGCCATTTCGCACTCTTCCAGCCCGGATTTAGCGCTCGCTTGTTGTTGCAGGCAGGCGGTCAGTTCCGCTTTACGGTTCTGGTCGTACAGTTCGCTGTCGCCCAATTTTTCTTCCGCCTGCGCCAGTTGCGCGTTCAGCTTCTCCATCTCTTTTTCCAGACGGGCGATCTCTTTACGCAGTGGCTGGGTTTGCGCACGCAGCTCCGCTTCCCGACGCTTCTGATCTTTACGTGCCTGGGCGCTGTTCGCGTTCTCTTTTGGCGCGTCGTCGGCCTGGTTTTCCTGCTTTTGTACGTCGCTCAACCACTGTTGATAATCTTCCAGATCGCCGTCGAACGGTTCGACTTTACGATCGTGAACCAGATAGAGATCGTCAGTGGTGGAACGCAGCAAATGACGGTCGTGCGAGACGACAACCAGCGCGCCTTCAAACTCGATCAACGCTTCAGTCAGTGCCTGACGCATGTCGAGGTCAAGGTGGTTGGTCGGTTCGTCGAGCAGCAGCAGATTCGGGCGCTGCCAGACAATTAATGCCAGCACCAGGCGGGCTTTTTCACCACCGGAGAAACGGCGCGTCTCTTCAGTCACTTTATCGCCCTGGAAACCAAAACCGCCCAGGTAGTCACGCAGTTTTTGCTCCAGCTCCTGCGGCGCTAAACGTGCCAGATGTTGAATAGGCGATTCGTCGGCGCGCAGGTATTCCAGTTGATGCTGGGCGAAGTAGCCGAGTTTGATCCCTTTCGCCAGACCAATTTCACCGCTGACAGGCGCAAGTTCACCGGCTAACAGTTTGATTAATGTCGATTTACCCGCGCCATTGCGACCTAGCAGACCAATGCGCGAACCGGGGACCAGATTCAGTTTTATTGAGTCGAGAATAATGCGATCGCCATAGCCCGCACTGACTTTTTCCATCTTCAGTAACGGATTTGGCAGGCTTTCCGGCGCGCGGAAGCTAAAGCGGAACGGGTTGTCGACGTGCGCCGGGGCAATCAGCTCCATACGCTCGAGCATCTTAATGCGGCTCTGGGCCTGCTTCGCTTTGGTGGCTTTGGCACGGAAACGGTCGATATAACTTTGCAGATGCGCTACGCGTTCCTGCTGGCTTTCATACATTGCTTGTTGCTGCGCCAGACGGGTGGCGCGCTGTACTTCAAACGAACTGTAGTTGCCGGTGTACTCGAACATGCTTTGTTGTTCGATATGAATAATTTTATCCACTATCGGATCGAGGAAGTCGCGGTCGTGAGAGATCAGGATCAGCGTGCCCTGATAGCTCTTCAGCCATTTTTCCAGCCAGATAACGGCATCGAGATCGAGGTGGTTAGTCGGTTCGTCGAGCAGCAGTAAGTCTGAACGGCAAATCAGCGCCTGGGCAAGGTTAAGACGCATACGCCAGCCACCGGAGAAATCACTCACCGGGCGCTCCAGTTGTTCATTGCTGAAACCGAGGCCGTGCAGCAGGCTGGCGGCGCGGGAGCGAATACTCCATGCGTCGATAGCGTCCAGCTTGCCGTGAATGGTCGCGATGGCATGCCCGTCGTTACGTTCGTTGGCGTCGTGTAGCTGCGCTTCCAGTTGGCGATATTCACGGTCGCCATCAATGACATATTCCAGCGCCGCTTGCGGTAACGCCGGCGTTTCCTGATTCACCCACGCCAGTTGCCAGCTTCCCGGAAAGGTGTAGCTGCCGCCGTCGGCGCTGATTTCATTTTTCAGCAATGCCAGCAGGGTAGATTTACCACAGCCGTTTTTACCCACCAGGCCGACTTTCTGCCCGGGGTTGATGGTGGCGGTGGCATTATCCAGCAGGACGCGCACGCCGCGACGAATTTGTAACGAGGAGAAAACAATCATAAGGCGCCGTATGTTCAGACTATGTTAACTTATCATTATGATAATGTAATGTATGGGCGAGCTGCCGCACCGGGCGCAATGGTAGCCCAAAACAGCGACTATACACAAAAACCATACCGGGAGGGGGATGATGTCTCAGCCAGCGAAAGTTTTGCTGCTGTATGCCCATCCGGAATCTCAGGACTCGGTGGCAAACCGGGTACTGCTTAAACCGGCCACGCAGCTCAGCAATGTTACCGTGCACGACCTTTACGCGCACTATCCCGATTTTTTTATTGATATCCCCCGTGAGCAGGCATTACTGCGCGAGCACGAGGTGATTGTCTTTCAGCATCCTCTTTATACCTATAGCTGCCCGGCGCTACTGAAAGAGTGGCTGGACCGGGTATTAAGTCGTGGTTTTGCCAGCGGGCCGGGGGGAAACCAACTGGCGGGAAAGTACTGGCGTAGCGTGATTACCACCGGCGAGCCGGAAAGTGCTTACCGTTATGACGCATTGAATCGCTACCCGATGAGCGATGTTCTGCGCCCCTTTGAACTGGCGGCGGGCATGTGCCGGATGCATTGGTTAAGCCCCATCATTATTTACTGGGCGAGACGGCAAAGCGCACAGGAGCTGGCGAGCCACGCCAGAGCCTACGGTGACTGGCTGGCAAATCCACTGTCTCCAGGAGGCCGCTGATGGAAGGTTCCGATTTTTTACTCGCAGGAGTGCTGTTTCTCTTCGCGGCGGTGGCTGCGGTGCCGTTGGCATCGCGGCTGGGTATTGGCGCTGTGTTGGGATATTTGCTGGCAGGGATTGCAATTGGCCCGTGGGGACTGGGGTTTATTAGCGACGTCGATGAGATCCTCCATTTTTCAGAGCTCGGCGTGGTATTCCTGATGTTTATCATCGGCCTGGAGTTGAATCCCTCCAAGCTTTGGCAACTGCGGCGTTCGATTTTTGGCGTAGGCGCGGCACAGGTGCTGTTAAGCGCGGCGTTGCTGGCGGGATTATTGATGCTGACGGATTTCGCCTGGCAGGCGGCAGTGGTCGGTGGCATTGGCCTTGCGATGTCTTCAACTGCAATGGCGTTGCAATTGATGCGTGAGAAAGGGATGAATCGCAGCGAATCCGGCCAGTTAGGTTTCTCGGTGTTACTGTTTCAGGATCTGGCGGTGATCCCGGCACTGGCGTTAGTGCCGTTGTTGGCGGGGTCAGCAGATGAACATTTCGACTGGATGAAGATCGGCATGAAGGTGCTGGCGTTTGTCGGCATGCTGATTGGCGGGCGCTATTTACTGCGTCCGGTATTCCGCTTTATTGCAGCTTCTGGCGTGCGGGAAGTGTTCACTGCCGCGACGCTGCTGCTGGTGTTGGGTTCCGCATTGTTTATGGATGCGCTGGGACTGTCGATGGCGCTCGGTACGTTTATTGCAGGCGTGCTGCTGGCGGAAAGTGAATATCGCCATGAACTGGAAACGGCTATCGATCCGTTTAAGGGGTTGCTGCTCGGGCTATTTTTTATCTCGGTCGGGATGTCGCTCAACCTCGGGGTGCTTTATACCCATCTGTTGTGGGTAGTGATAAGCGTGGTTGTGCTGGTGGCGGTGAAAATTCTCGTGCTGTATCTACTGGCGCGACTGTATGGCGTGCGTAGCTCAGAGCGAATGCAGTTTGCTGGTGTATTGAGTCAGGGTGGTGAGTTTGCCTTTGTACTCTTTTCTACCGCTTCTTCACAACGCTTATTCCAGGGCGACCAGATGGCGCTGTTGCTGGTGACGGTGACGCTTTCCATGATGACCACGCCGCTGCTGATGAAGCTGGTGGATAAATGGCTATCCCGCCAGTTTAACGGACCGGAAGAAGAAGACGAAAAACCGTGGGTCAACGATGATAAACCGCAGGTCATTGTCGTGGGCTTTGGGCGTTTTGGTCAGGTGATTGGTCGTTTGCTGATGGCAAATAAAATGCGCATTACTGTGCTGGAGCGGGATATCAGCGCTGTTAACCTGATGCGTAAATATGGCTACAAAGTTTATTACGGCGACGCCACGCAGGTAGATCTTTTACGTTCTGCGGGTGCAGAGGCCGCAGAGTCTATTGTCATTACCTGTAACGAGCCGGAAGACACCATGAAGCTGGTGGAGATTTGCCAGCAACACTTCCCGCATTTGCATATTCTTGCGCGAGCACGCGGACGTGTGGAAGCGCATGAGTTATTACAGGCAGGGGTGACGCAGTTTTCCCGTGAGACATTCTCCAGTGCGTTAGAGCTGGGGCGCAAAACGCTGGTTACGCTTGGGATGCACCCGCATCAGGCACAGCGGGCGCAGCTGCATTTTCGTCGCCTGGATATGCGTATGCTGCGGGAGCTTATCCCGATGCATGCCGATACCGTACAAATTTCTCGCGCCAGGGAAGCCCGACGCGAACTGGAAGAGATTTTCCAGCGTGAGATGCAACAAGAACGACGCCAGCTGGACGGCTGGGATGAATTTGAGTAGAGGGTAAAGATGGCAATCCGAAAACGTTTTATCGCGGGCGCAAAATGCCCGGCCTGTCAGGCGCAAGATTCCATGGCGATGTGGCGCGAAAATAATATTGATATTGTTGAATGTGTTAAGTGTGGACACCAGATGCGTGAAGTCGATAAAGAAGCCCGCGATCACGTTCGCAAAGATGAACAAGTGATCGGGATTTTTCATCCGGACTAGCGATATGCGCCGAGTTTTTTTAAGCTAGTGAGTACACGGCTGCAGAATTCCGCTACAATCTGCGCCACTATTCTTCCCATGCTCAGGAGATATCATGAAAGTAGCAAAAGACCTGGTGGTCAGCCTGGCCTATCAGGTACGTACAGAAGACGGTGTGTTGGTTGATGAGTCTCCGGTGAGTGCGCCGCTGGACTATCTGCATGGTCACGGTTCCCTGATCTCTGGCCTGGAAACAGCGCTGGAAGGTCATGAAGTTGGCGACAAATTTGATGTCGCTGTTGGCGCGAACGACGCTTACGGTCAGTACGACGAAAACCTGGTGCAGCGCGTTCCTAAAGACGTATTTATGGGCGTTGATGAACTGCAGGTAGGTATGCGCTTCCTGGCTGAAACCGACCAGGGTCCAGTACCGGTTGAAATCACTGCGGTTGAAGACGATCACGTTGTGGTTGACGGTAACCACATGCTGGCTGGTCAGAATCTGAAATTCAACGTTGAAGTTGTGGCGATTCGCGAAGCGACTGAAGAAGAACTGGCTCATGGTCACGTTCACGGTGCGCACGATCATCACCACGATCACGACCACGACGGTTGCTGCGGCGGTCATGGCCACGATCACGGTCATGAACACGGTGGCGAAGGCTGCTGTGGCGGTAAAGGTAACGGCGGTTGCGGTTGCCACTAATACCGAAAAAGTGACAAAAAAGCGGGGAATCCCCGCTTTTTTTACGCCTCAATAATGCGGCGGTGGCGTTTCTTCAGCCTGCGACGCGATGTTCGACGGCTGGCTGGCTTTTAACTTCTCGGTCAGCAGACGCAGATGATCGCGCAGTTTCGCCATCTCCATTTCATGAGCGGTCACCGTGACGTTCAGTTCTTCAATGGTGATTTCCTGAAAAGCCAGCCGGCTCTCCAGTTCTGCCAGGCGTGCTTCCAAAGTTAAATCCTGCATGATTCACCTCTTTTGTCGAATGGTCGCCGCGGATTCTACTTAACTTTGCTGCCCGAGACAGCACTCATTTCGCAGTCATCGAAACTAATTTAAACAAAAAGAGTCTGAAAATAGATGATAATAGGGCGTATCTGTATGTAGATTTGTTCGACAACGTTTTATAGTACCTTTCTGATAATAGTTAACCCAGGGGTGAGATGCCCCGATCCTGGAGATATGGATGAAATCACTGTTTAAAGTAACGCTGCTGGCGACCACAATGGCCGTTGCCCTGCATGCACCAATCACTTTTGCTGCCGAAGCGGCGAAACCAACTGCAACTGCTGACAGCAAAGCAGCGTTCAAAAATGACGATCAGAAATCAGCTTACGCGCTGGGTGCTTCGCTCGGTCGTTACATGGACAATTCTCTGAAAGAACAAGAAAAGCTGGGCATCAAACTGGATAAAGATCAGCTAATCGCGGGTGTTCAGGATGCATTTGCTGATAAAAGCAAACTCTCCGATCAAGAGATCGAACAGACTCTGCAAGCGTTTGAAGCACGCGTGAAGTCCTCCGCTCAGGCGAAGATGGAAAAAGATGCTGCTGATAACGAAGCAAAAGGTAAAGAGTACCGCGAGAAATTTGCCAAAGAGAAAGGTGTAAAAACCTCTTCAACTGGCCTGGTTTATCAGGTAGTGGAAGCTGGTAAAGGCGAAGCACCGAAAGACAGCGATACTGTAGTGGTGAACTACAAAGGTACGCTGATCGACGGTAAAGAGTTCGATAACTCATACACCCGTGGTGAACCGCTCTCGTTCCGTCTGGACGGCGTGATCCCTGGCTGGACTGAAGGTCTGAAGAACATCAAGAAAGGCGGTAAGATCAAACTGGTTATTCCACCAGAGCTGGCTTACGGCAAAGCGGGCGTTCCGGGGATCCCACCGAACTCTACTCTGGTATTTGACGTAGAACTGCTGGATGTGAAACCAGCACCGAAGGCTGATACGAAGCCAGAAGCAGATGCTAAAGCAGCAGATTCTGCTAAAAAATAAGCATTAAAAACCGCCGCCTGACCAGGCGGCGGTTTTTTTATTGCAGGCCGGATATAATTAGTGCTGGAAAGCGGAACCTCCGCTGTATTAATTTAATTACCCGCATCATTAATGAGCCTGCCCTGAAAAGTTAACGACAGGCTCCTGAAAAGGAGTGTTTTTTTTCATGTCCAGGTCGCTTTTAACCAACGAAACCAGTGAGTTGGATTTACTGGATCAACGTCCTTTCGACCAGACCGATTTTGATATTCTGAAATCCTACGAAGCGGTGGTGGACGGGTTAGCGATGCTCATTGGTTCCCACTGTGAAATCGTTTTGCACTCTTTGCAGGATTTAAAATGTTCAGCCATTCGTATTGCCAACGGCGAACATACAGGCCGGAAGATTGGCTCGCCAATTACCGATCTGGCACTGCGTATGCTGCACGACATGACGGGAGCGGATAGCAGCGTTTCTAAATGCTACTTTACTCGCGCCAAAAGCGGCGTATTAATGAAGTCCCTGACCATCGCGATTCGTAACCGCGAACAGCGTGTAATTGGTCTGCTGTGCATCAATATGAATCTTGATGTTCCCTTCTCGCAGATTATGAGCACTTTTGTGCCGCCAGAAACCCCGGACGTCGGTTCAAGTGTCAACTTTGCGTCTTCGGTTGAAGATCTGGTTACCCAAACACTGGAGTTCACCATTGAAGAAGTGAACGCCGATCGTAATGTTTCTAATAACGCCAAAAATCGTCAAATCGTGTTGAATCTTTACGAGAAAGGCATTTTCGATATCAAAGATGCGATCAACCAGGTTGCTGATCGTCTCAACATCTCCAAACATACTGTTTATCTCTATATCCGTCAGTTCAAGAGCGGTGATTTCCAGGGGCAAGATAAGTAATGCGTTTTGCCATCGTGGTGACCGGGCCAGCATACGGAACGCAACAGGCGAGTAGTGCTTTTCAGTTTGCACAGGCGCTGATAGCAGAAGGCCATGAGTTGAGTAGCGTCTTTTTCTACCGGGAAGGGGTCTATAACGCTAACCAATTGACCTCACCGGCAAGCGACGAATTTGACCTTGTGCGCGGCTGGCAACAGTTGAATGCGCAACATGGTGTGGCACTGAATATCTGCGTAGCGGCAGCGTTACGCCGCGGTATCGTCGATGAAACTGAAGCAGGAAGACTGGGGCTGGCCTCGTCAAACCTTCAGCCGGGATTTACCTTAAGCGGACTTGGCGCTCTGGCAGAAGCCTCGCTAACCTGTGACAGGGTGGTACAGTTCTGATGAAACGAATAGCGTTTGTCTTTTCTACTGCGCCTCATGGCACCGCGGCTGGTCGTGAGGGATTAGATGCTTTACTGGCAACTTCCGCTTTAACTGACGATCTCGCCGTCTTCTTTATCGCCGATGGCGTTTTTCAGCTTCTGCCAGGACAAAAGCCCGATGCGGTGCTGGCGCGTGATTACATTGCCACTTTTAAATTGTTGGATCTGTACGACATTGAACAGTGCTGGGTTTGTGCGGCTTCTCTGCGCGAGCGCGGGTTAGATCCGCAGACACCATTTGTTGTCGAAGCCACGCCGCTTGAAGCAGAAGCCTTACGCAGCGAACTCGGCAACTACGATGTTATTTTGAGATTTTGAGGCGTACATGCTGCACACATTACATCGCTCACCCTGGCTGACAGATTTTCCTGCGCTGCTGCGTCTGCTCAGTGAGGGCGACGAACTGCTGTTATTGCAGGATGGCGTAACTGCCGCAGTTGACGGCAACCGCTACCTTGAAAGTCTGCGTAATGCCCCCATTAAGGTTTATGCCCTGAACGAAGACCTCATTGCCCGCGGTTTGAGTGCTCAAATTTCGAACGATATCATCCCAATTGACTATACTGATTTCGTCAGACTTACGGTTAAGCACACCAGCCAGATGGCCTGGTGACGGCGGGATCGTTGTATATTTCTTGACACCTTTTCGACACCGCCCTAAAATTCGGCGTCCTCATATTGTGTGAGGACGTTTTATTACGTGTTTACGAAGCAAAAGCTAAAACCAGGAGCTATTTAATGGCAACAGTTAACCAGCTGGTACGCAAACCACGTGCTCGCAAAGTTGCGAAAAGCAACGTGCCTGCGCTGGAAGCATGCCCGCAAAAACGTGGCGTATGTACCCGTGTATATACTACCACCCCTAAAAAACCGAACTCCGCACTGCGTAAAGTATGCCGTGTTCGTCTGACTAACGGTTTCGAAGTGACTTCCTACATCGGTGGTGAAGGTCACAACCTGCAGGAGCACTCCGTGATCCTGATCCGTGGCGGTCGTGTTAAAGACCTCCCGGGTGTTCGTTACCACACCGTACGTGGTGCGCTTGACTGCTCCGGCGTTAAAGACCGTAAGCAGGCTCGTTCCAAGTATGGCGTGAAGCGTCCTAAGGCTTAATGGTTCTCCGTTAAGTAAGGCCAAACGTTTTAACTTAAATGTCAAACTAAACTCGTAGAGTTTTGGACAATCCTGAATTAACAACGGAGTATTTCCATGCCACGTCGTCGCGTCATTGGTCAGCGTAAAATTCTGCCGGATCCGAAGTTCGGATCAGAACTGCTGGCTAAATTTGTAAATATCCTGATGGTAGATGGTAAAAAATCTACTGCCGAATCTATCGTATACAGCGCGCTGGAGACCCTGGCTCAGCGCTCTGGTAAATCTGAACTGGAAGCATTCGAAGTAGCTCTCGAAAACGTGCGCCCGACTGTAGAAGTTAAGTCTCGCCGCGTTGGTGGTTCTACTTATCAGGTACCAGTTGAAGTCCGTCCGGTTCGTCGTAATGCTCTGGCAATGCGTTGGATCGTTGAAGCTGCTCGTAAACGCGGTGATAAATCCATGGCTCTGCGCCTGGCGAACGAACTTTCCGATGCTGCAGAAAACAAAGGTACTGCAGTTAAGAAACGTGAAGACGTTCACCGTATGGCCGAAGCCAACAAGGCGTTCGCACACTACCGTTGGTAATCCCTTCGGAGTTTTAGTCACCAGGCGGGCGCTTCCAGTAAGCAGCCCGCTTTGGGCTACTTAAATTGAACGCCTAAAAGATAAACGAGGAAACAAATGGCTCGTACAACACCCATCGCACGCTACCGTAACATCGGTATCAGTGCGCACATCGACGCCGGTAAAACCACTACTACCGAACGTATTCTGTTCTACACCGGTGTAAACCATAAAATCGGTGAAGTTCATGACGGCGCTGCAACCATGGACTGGATGGAGCAGGAGCAGGAACGTGGTATTACCATCACTTCCGCTGCAACTACTGCATTCTGGTCTGGTATGGCTAAGCAGTATGAGCCGCATCGCATCAACATCATCGACACCCCGGGGCACGTTGACTTCACAATCGAAGTAGAACGTTCCATGCGTGTTCTCGATGGTGCGGTAATGGTTTACTGCGCAGTTGGTGGTGTTCAGCCGCAGTCTGAAACCGTATGGCGTCAGGCAAACAAATATAAAGTTCCGCGCATTGCGTTCGTTAACAAAATGGACCGCATGGGTGCGAACTTCCTGAAAGTTGTTAACCAGATCAAAACCCGTCTGGGCGCGAACCCGGTTCCGCTGCAGCTGGCGATTGGTGCTGAAGAACATTTCACCGGTGTTGTTGACCTGGTGAAAATGAAAGCTATCAACTGGAACGACGCTGACCAGGGCGTAACCTTCGAATACGAAGATATCCCGGCAGACATGGTTGAACTGGCTAACGAATGGCACCAGTACCTGATCGAATCCGCAGCTGAAGCTTCTGAAGAGCTGATGGAAAAATACTTGGGTGGTGAAGAACTGACTGAAGCAGAAATCAAAGGTGCTCTGCGTCAGCGCGTTCTGAACAACGAAATCATCCTGGTAACCTGTGGTTCTGCGTTCAAGAACAAAGGTGTTCAGGCGATGCTGGATGCGGTAATTGATTACCTGCCATCCCCGGTTGACGTACCTGCGATCAACGGTATCCTGGACGACGGTAAAGACACTCCGGCTGAACGTCACGCAAGTGATGACGAGCCGTTCTCTGCACTGGCGTTCAAAATCGCTACCGACCCGTTTGTTGGTAACCTGACCTTCTTCCGTGTTTACTCCGGTGTGGTTAACTCTGGTGATACCGTACTGAACTCCGTGAAAGCTGCACGTGAGCGTTTCGGTCGTATCGTTCAGATGCACGCTAACAAACGTGAAGAGATCAAAGAAGTTCGCGCGGGCGACATCGCTGCTGCAATCGGTCTGAAAGACGTAACCACTGGTGACACCCTGTGTGACCCGGATGCGCCGATCATTCTGGAACGTATGGAATTCCCTGAGCCGGTAATCTCCATCGCAGTTGAACCGAAAACCAAAGCTGACCAGGAAAAAATGGGTCTGGCTCTGGGCCGTCTGGCTAAAGAAGACCCGTCTTTCCGTGTATGGACTGACGAAGAATCTAACCAGACCATCATCGCGGGTATGGGCGAACTGCACCTCGACATCATCGTTGACCGTATGAAGCGTGAATTCAACGTTGAAGCGAACGTAGGTAAACCGCAGGTTGCTTACCGTGAAACTATCCGCCAGAAAGTTACCGATGTTGAAGGTAAACACGCGAAACAGTCTGGTGGTCGTGGTCAGTATGGTCATGTTGTTATCGACATGTACCCGCTGGAGCCGGGTTCAAACCCGAAAGGCTACGAGTTCATCAACGACATTAAAGGTGGTGTAATCCCTGGCGAATACATCCCGGCCGTTGATAAAGGTATCCAGGAACAGCTGAAAGCAGGTCCGCTGGCAGGCTACCCGGTAGTAGACATGGGTGTTCGTCTGCACTTCGGTTCTTACCATGACGTTGACTCCTCTGAACTGGCGTTTAAACTGGCTGCTTCTATCGCCTTTAAAGAAGGCTTTAAGAAAGCGAAACCAGTTCTGCTTGAGCCGATCATGAAGGTTGAAGTAGAAACTCCAGAAGAGAACACCGGTGACGTTATCGGTGACTTGAGCCGTCGTCGTGGTATGCTCAAAGGTCAGGAATCTGAAGTTACTGGCGTTAAGATCCACGCTGAAGTACCGCTGTCTGAAATGTTCGGATACGCAACTCAGCTGCGTTCTCTGACCAAAGGTCGTGCATCATACACCATGGAATTCCTGAAGTATGATGAAGCGCCGAGTAACGTTGCTCAGGCCGTAATTGAAGCCCGTGGTAAATAAGCCTAAGGGTTAATACCAAAGTCCCGTGCTCTCTCCTGAAGGGGAGAGCACTATAGTAAGGAATATAGCCGTGTCTAAAGAAAAATTTGAACGTACAAAACCGCACGTTAACGTTGGTACTATCGGCCACGTTGACCACGGTAAAACTACTCTGACCGCTGCAATCACCACCGTACTGGCTAAAACCTACGGCGGTGCTGCTCGTGCATTCGACCAGATCGATAA